>JBATYU010000627.1:0-4598 GCA_049674245.1 Bradyrhizobium sp.
CTATCCGAACGCGATATCACGCGCGCCGTTCGTGCAATATTTCACCAATAGCGGCATCGTTTCCCTAACTGTGATGGCGGGCAATGTGGTGTTCTGCACGCTCGCCGGCTATGGCCTCGCCAAATTCCGTTTTCCCGGGTCGAGCCTGGTGTTGCTGTTGATTCTGAGCACGCTGATGCTGCCGCTCGAGGTGACGCTGGTCCCGACATTCCTCATCGTTCACAAATTTGAATGGATCAATACTTATCAGGGTATCGTGGCACCGCTCTTGATCGATGCGTTCGGCGTTTTCCTGATGCGACAGTCCATCATCTCGATCCCGTCCGATTATATCGAAGCAGCGCGGATCGATGGCGCCGGCGAGCTGCGCATTCTTCTGCAAATCATCGTGCCGCAGTGCCTGCCGGCGCTTTCGGTGCTCGCGATCTTCTCGTTTCGCGACAGCTGGGACCAGTTCCTCTGGCCGCTGACGGTGGTATCGATTGATTCTCTTCGCACCTATCCCCTTGGTCTGGTTCAATTCGGCGAAGAATACGGCAACCCGGCCACCGAGCAGATGGCGATCGCCGTGCTCGCCACCCTCCCGGTCTTCCTGCTGTTCTTGATCCTGCAGAGATCGATCAATCGCGGGTTCGGCTTGAGCGGACTGAAATAGGGAATCGTCTGGATTGCCAGCCAACCGCTGGCGGATCGTCAATGCCGACCGCGGATTCAATTCGACATGGCACAGGGAATAGAGACGTGGACAAGATCAGGATAGCGATGCCTCACCGCGGAGCCGGCGTTGCTCCGGTATTCGCGGCACTCGAAGGCGGCTATTATCGTGAGCAGGGTCTCGAACCCGAGCTCGTGCCTTATCACGGCCACAGCAATTCGCTGAAGGCGTTGATAGCGGGTGAGGCGGATTTCACCAATGCGGTAGGGGCCGAACTGCTGCTCGCCAATATGCGGCATCAGGGCGACGCCGTGATCCTTGCGTCGGCGATTTCAAGAAGCGCGCAGCAGGTCGCGGCGCTACCCGGCATCAAGATAAGGGAAGATCTGCGCGGCAAGCGGTGGGGCGTGGGCGCACGCAACGATGCCGACGAATGCGCGATCATCATGGCGTTTGACCGCTGGGGCTGGAGCCTCGATGAGGACGCCGAGATTGTCGTGGTCGGCACCGGCGGTGCGAGGCTCGATCTGTTGCTTGACCCGCAGCGCGTCGATGCCGCCATCATGCATGCGCCGGAGACTTTCCAGGCGCCGAAACGCGGCTATCATATCGTCGAAGATTTTGGACGGCTGGACGTCTCTTTCCAGAACAGCTGTGCCGCCAGCACGCGGCGTTTGCTCAAAGCCAATCCCGACATCGGCTTGCGCTATGTGAGGGCATTCTGCCAGGCGGTTCATCGGTTTCGCCGCGATGCGCAATTCGGCATCCATGTGCTGCGGAAATATAGCGGGGAAACCGATATCAATGTTCTCAGACCGACCTGGGTGCTGTTCGCGCGATACATGGGAGACATGATGTACCCGAGCCTGGAGGGGGTCAGGAACGCCTCGGCAATCCTGCATCGGGTCGGCGCGTTGCCAAAGCTGGTGGCTCCAGAGGATGCTGTTGACCTCAAGCCGGTGCTTACGCTGGAGCGGGAAGACTTTTTCGAAAGCCTGATGGGCGCGAAGAATGTTAACCCGCAAAATGCCGCATGAGCGTCGTCCTCTGCATGATCGGCATGCCGCGCGTTCAACCGGGTTTGGGCGAGTGAGCAGTTAAAAATAGGGAGAGCATGATGAAGGTAGGTGTGGCCGGATTGGGTCGAATGGGAAGCGCCATCGCCAAACGACTGATCGAGGTCGGACACGAGGTCGTGGTCTGGAATCGAAATCAGGAAAAGACCAAGCCGCTGGCTGCGGCGGGGGCCGCAGTTGCGGCGACGCCGAGCGAGCTCGCCAACCGCGTGGAGACCGTCATCACCATTCTTACCGATGCTAGCGCTATCGCCAGCGTATACGACGGCGCCTCTGGCCTTCTTGCGGGAAACGTATCCGGCAAGCTGTTCATCGAGATGAGCACGGTGCAGCCGGAGACGGAAACTGCCCTGGCAAAGAAGATCAATGCCAAGGGTGCAACTTTGGTGGAATGTCCGGTTGGCGGCACGGTCGGCCCGGCGCTGAGCGGCAAGCTGCTCGGCGTTGCCGGAGGAGCGCCGGAAGATTTTGCGCGCGCCAAGCCGCTCCTGGAACAGATGTGCCGCCGCGTCGATCTGGTCGGTCCGATCGGCGCCGGCGCCAGCATGAAGCTTGCGATCAATTTGCCGCTCGCGACCTTCTGGCAGAGCTTTGGTGAAGCCTTTGCGCTTTGCCGTCACCTTAATCTCGATCCGGCTTGGCTGGTCGAATTGTTCGCCGATACGTCGGCCGGACCGAACGTGCTTCGCGCCCGAGGTGGCGCGGTGGCGTTGGCGTTGCAGGACAGGGACTCGGGCTCGGCGACCTTCGATTGCAATTCCATCCGCAAGGATTTGCGGACCATGGTCGCGGAAGCCAAGTCACGCGGCTTTGCGCTGCCGCTGGCCGAGCGCACGCTAGCCGTCTACGATCAGGCCAGCGCGGAGGGGTGGGGCGGCAAGGATTGCACCGAATTGCCCGCTTTCTGGTCCAGCCGCCACAAAGCCTGAACTTGCACCGAATGGATCGTCCTCGTGCCAAAGCAAAATGATATGTCGGTCGGGATCATCGGTCTCGGAATCATGGGATCGGCGATGAGCAAGAATCTCATCAAGGCCGGATTTTCCGTGATCGGATATGATGTCTTGCCCGAGGCGGTTGAAGCCTTCGTGGGCAGTGGCGGCAAGGCCGTCAAATCGGTCGCCGAAGTGGGATCGGGAGCCGACATCCTAATTACGTCGCTTCCGTCAGCCACCGCACTTTTTGATGTGGTTCGGCAACTGGCGGCACTGCCGCGCGCCGAGCGCATTGTTGCGGAAACCAGCACGTTCACGCTCGAGGACAAGTCGGCAGCCGAGCGGCAGCTCGCACAAGCCGGTATCGTCATGCTCGACTGCCCGCTTTCGGGCTCTGGCGTTCAGGCTTTGGAGCGCGACGTGCTGGTGTACGGCAGCGGTCCGAAAGACGCTTACGACCGGTGTCTGCCGGTGTTCAACGGATTCTCGCGTGCTCCCCATTACCTCGGCGCATTCGGCAACGGTTCGAAGATGAAATACGTCGCCAATTTAATGGTGGCCGTACACACAGTCGTTGCGGGCGAAGCCTTTACGCTGGCGCGCAAGGCTGGGCTCGATCCGGCGCAGATGTTTGCTGTTGTCAGCGACGGCGCCGCGGGCTCGAGAGCGCTCGATGTGCGCGGAGAAATGCTTATCGCAGACTCTTATCTGCCGATCAGAACCATGCCGCTCGAGCTCTGGCGAAAGGATATGCGGGTCATTGCCGACTTCGCAAACTCACTGGCGTGCCCGACCCCGATGTTTTCCGCCGCGGTCCCGCTCTATAACGCAGCGGTGGCTTCCGGTTACGGCGATCAGGATACGGCCGCTGTGGCCGCGGTGATCGAGGCGATGGCGGGATTGCCGCTACCGAAGACCAGCTGAATCCCCAGCCGGCCGTTTCGCGGCGAGACCAAACAACAGGAAGCGCGGTTGAAGAGCATTCCCTCGATAGACGGTCATCACCACATCTGGAGACTAAAGGATTTGACGTGGCTGTCGGGGCCCCAAGTGCCACGCATCTTTGGCCCCTACGAAGCGATTCGTCGCGACTATCCGATCGGGCAATTTCGCGCCGATACTGCCGGAAGCGACATCGTCAAATCCGTATATGTTCAGACCAATTGGCCGGCAGGGCAAAGCTACGAGGAAGCGAAGTGGGTTCAATCGGTATCCGACGCCACCGGTTGGCCGCACGCCAACGTCGCTCACGCGGATTTGGCTGATCCGGACGTCGGATCGTTGCTCGGAAAATTGGCGAAGCTGCCGGCAACGCGGGGCATCCGGCAGCAGATCCACTGGCACGAAAATCCGCAATACCGGTTCGCGCCCTATCCGCAAGTAATGAACGATGCGAAGTGGCGCCGCGGCCTCGCACAGCTTGCCGAACATAATCTGCTGTTTGAAATTCAGTTGTTCACCGGCCAGATGCGACATGGTGCCGAACTGGCGCGTGAATTTCCGGATACGACATTCGTGCTCGAGCACGCAGGAATGCTGGAGGACATGTCGCTAAACGGCTGGAAGTGCTGGCGAGAAGGCATGAATTCGCTTGCGGCCCATCCGAACGTTCACGTCAAGCTGTCGGGACTCGGAACTTTCGTTCACGCCTGCCGGCTTGATGTGATCGGGCCGATTGTCAAGGAAACCGTCGAGATCTTCGGCGCGAGACGCTGCCTGTTCGGTAGCAATTTTCCGATCGAAAAGCTCTGGACAGATTATCGCACGCTGTATTGGACCTTTCGAAAAACCATCGAGCATCTGGACGAGAGCGATCAGCACGCGATTTTGTACGATACAGCGGCCCGGCTGTATCGTATTTGAGGAAAATGGCCTTCAGGGCTGCTTTTCGCGATAAGTCGCTGCGCCCCGCAGTTTCCGTGCATGCACTGG
>JBATYU010000628.1:0-2067 GCA_049674245.1 Bradyrhizobium sp.
CCGCTGTCGAGCGCATCGCCTATCTCGCAGAGATGGCGTCGGTGCAGTTCAAGGAGATCGACAACCTGATCCTGGTGGACGCCAAGGCGCCTGTGTCGTTCTTCGCCTACCCAGGAAAGAAGAGTTACTTGCCGCCCGACAACTGCGCGGCGCGCACACTCTGCACGCCCGAGCAGGACGCGGCAGGCAGTCTGCAGAAACTCTGCCGCAAATTGGGCGCCGATCAGATCTCGCCGGAGCTGGCGCCCGCATCGCGCCCCGGCCGGCCGCGCGGCAAGATGCTCACCGCTGAAAAGGTGTGCAAGGCCGTCGGACATCTGCTGCCCGCAAACAGCATTCTGATAGACGAGGCGATCACCTCGGGGCTGATGCTGTCCAAATTCACAGCCGGCGCCCCGCGGCACGATCTCATCACGCTGACTGGAGGCGCCATCGGCCAGGGCCTGCCCAACGCCATCGGCGCGGCGATAGCGTGTCCGGATCGTCCCGTGCTCGCCCTGATCGGCGACGGCAGCTCGATGTATACGATCCAGGCGCTTTGGACCCTGGCGCGCGAAAAGCTCAACGTCACGGCAATCATCTTCAACAACGCTTCGTATTCGGTGCTCAATGTGGAGCTTGAGCGTGTCGGCGCCGAAGACGCAGGCCCCAAGGCCAAAGCGCAGCTCGACCTGCACGGGCCTGTGTTGAACTTCACCCAGATCGCCGAAGGCATGGGCGTGCACGCGGTACGCGCAGCCGAAACGGAAGAATTCCTGGGCGCGCTTGAGCGCGCTCTTGCCACGCCGGGTCCGCATCTAATCGAGGCTGTCGTGCCACCAGCATTGGCCGGCCTCAAACTCAAGCTGCTGCCGCACATCCTCGGTTCGTTGGACAGCATGCCCCAGCCGATCGCTCGCATGCTCAAGCGAAAGATCGCGCCTTGAGCGGCGGAAGGCATGATTTCAGGATCGCGAACGGGCGGCAGCGCCGGTGGATTTCGCGGCCCGCAAAGGACAAAGCTTCGAAGCGGCTACCGCGTGCCAATGATCGCCAGCTGCGCGCTAGGGTTCGGGGGTTCAATACGCCAGCGATTTTGGCCGTTCGGGGTCAAACACGTCACTTTGAGCGCACGCCGCTGGTCTTCCCCGATTAGCGGACATCCTAAGGGTCATTCGGCATGTCGCAAAAGTGCCAGATTCAGACATCCCAGCACAACGCGCATCTTGATCAATTCGAAAAGCCGCTGCAGCAGGTCGCGACGACCGCGATAGCAGTCGGGGCTTGCTCTGGCCGGCAACCCCGATCATGCGAATGGCTTAGGGACTGAGCGGCGTGAGGGCGTTGCGCAGTGGCGCGCTGGAAATTTGCATCAAACCCGCAAATGGCTGACCCAGCTCCAGGACTAGGTAGATCGCCCCGGCGGCCGACAGTGCAAAAACGAACAGCGAGCCGAAAACGGTTGCGCTGGGTTTGGCAAACAGGCCGAAGCTTCCAAAGATGATGGTGAGCCAGAAAATCAGCACCACCAGGAACGGCATAGGGATTGAGTTGTTCGTCTGTGCGAACAGCAGCAGCCGGGCTTGCGCAATGTCGGTGGCGATCTGTATGGCCCTGGCTTGCAGGGAGCGCTGGGAATCGTTCTGCGGCGAAAGCTGCTGAAGCTTCGCAAAGAATGCGTCGCTTGCGGCGCTCGCCTCGAAGGGGTTCGCCTTGGCAACCTCGGAACTTTTCTCGCGCCACATTCGATCGGCTAAAACAGCGACGCCGCGCCGTAACAGATTGCGTACGTCGTTCGTTTCCGGTCCGTACTGCGCCAGCAGATTGTCGAGCAGGACAACATTACTCGTCATCTGCGTGACTTGAGTGCTCTGCGTGTCGTAGGAGCCTTTCGCCGAGGCGATCAGCAGGCCGAGGACAAGCGCGGCAATCGTCCCGATGAGGCCCGTGCCCAGCCTGACCACATCCTTGTCATCGGTGCTCAGGTGATGCCCAGGAAGGAACATACCGAGCAGGGCGCCGCCTGAGATGCATACAAACGTGAGGCACGATAACGCGATTGCATTCATGATTCACCAGTGTCGCGAG
>JBATYU010000629.1:0-2589 GCA_049674245.1 Bradyrhizobium sp.
CAGCGTTCGCTTCGTGCAGCTGAATTTCCGCTATTTGTTGCAGGACCAGAACGCGGCACCGGTCGAGGGCGATCCGGCGCAATATGCGCTTGCGAAACTGCGGCTGCCGCAGGCGCATACGCTCGCCCGCGGCACCAATGTCACGGTTGCGGTGATCGATTCCGGCATCGACGTCAAACACGCGGAACTTGCGAACTCCATCGCCGACTCCTTCGACGCGCTTGGATCCAAGGAAGGTCCGCACGTCCACGGCACCGGTGTCGCCGGCGCAATCGCGTCGCATGCACGGCTGATGGGAAGTGCGCCGGCGGCGCGGATTTTGGCGATCCGCGCGTTCGGCGCGACATCGGGGGCTGCGGAAAGCAATTCCTATGTGATCCTGAAGGCAATGGACTACGCCGTCGCTCACGGCGCCCAAATCGTCAATATGAGCTTCGCCGGCCCGAAGGACGAATTGATCGAGCGCGCCATCGCGGCGTCGGCCGCCAAGGGCATTGTGCTCGTCGCCGCGGCCGGCAATGCGGGCGCGAAGTCGCCGCCGCTTTATCCTGCCGCCAACGCGAACGTGATTGCGGTCAGCGCCACCGACGCACACGACAAGCCTTTCGCCGCATCGAATCGCGGCGGCTATATCGCGGTCGCAGCGCCCGGCGTCGACATTTTCCTGCCGGCGCCGGACCAGAAATACCAGATGGCGTCGGGTACCTCGTTCTCCGCCGCCTATGTCAGCGGCGTCGCGGCGCTGATGCTGGAGCGCAATCCAGCATTGAAGCGGGACGAGTTGCGCGCGACGCTGATGAAGACCGCGCGCGATCTGGGATCACCAGGTCGTGATGATCTGTTCGGCGCCGGCGAAGCCGATGCCTATGCGGCGGTAGAGGCCACGGTCACTTCGCCTGCGGCGCCCGTCGCCGCGGTTCCGGAGCCCGCGAGGAGGGAAAACGTTTCGGATCAGAAGGATATCCCGGCAAGCCGCGACGTGAGCCCGCCGGGTGCGACCATCGCGTCGGACAAACCGACTGTGACCAACGTCAATCGCCCGGCCGCGCAATAAAATTCTGGTCCCGAGAATTCCTTCCCGAAAAGTTAAAAAATTCGCCCGCCGTTTTGAACGCGCGGCGCGCCCCCGGCGACACAATAGATGTGGGAGCGGAAATCCCTCCCCATTGGCTGTATTCGGCGCGAGCGCCCATCCACCCCAAGCGCCAATATGGCTTGACCCGTCCGGTTGTCCCCCCGGACGGGTCTCTTATTTTCGGCGATGTTTTCCGAAATTTTTCAGCGATACCTTGTCAGGCGGCAGCGGTCGTCTGCTCACGGTCAACAGCTACCGCCGCACCGCGTTGGTCCCGATCGCGACCTGCGCGAAGCGCTGGGCGCCTTCAACGGACAGATCGGTCGTGATGGCGCGGGCGTGATCGAGCCCGACCACGGCGCCGCGCGGCGTCTCCGAGATCATGTTGTTGTTGACGAGCGCGGTGCCCGCGCCCGCCGCCACCGACACGCCGACGCCGGCAAAAGCATTGCGGATCACATTGCCGGAGATCACGACATCGCGCAGATATTTGCCCCAGCCGGCGACGATCCCGAATGACGGCGCATTCTCGATCACATTGCCTGTCACGGAAGTATCGGCCTCGACATAGATGCCGATGCCGGCATCGTCATCCGGCGCGGTGCCAATGGGGCGCTTGGCCAGGAGGTTGCGGATGATGTTGCCCTGGACCACCGCGATACGTCCGCCCTCGTTGAAATTGCAGACCGAAACACCCAAGGCCGCGCCGTCGACGGTGTTGTTGGCGATGACGGCGCCCTCGAAGGAGAATTCCGAATAAAGCGCGACCTCGCGGACGTCGCTGACGCTGTTGCCAGTGATCTGGATATTCGAGGCCGAATTGCCGCGCACCGCGGAATAGTCGCAATTCCTGATGCGATTTCCGCGCACGATCACGTTGCCGGCGCGAAACACGTTGATGGCGTTGCCGTATTGTCCGGAGCCGCCGGGGCCGGCCTTGACGTCCTCGATGCGATTGTCCGCGACCAGCGTGCCGTCGTCGCCAATGGCGGTGCGCAGGATCTCGATGCCGTTGTCGCTGGTGGCGGTGATGGTGTTGCGCGACACGATCAGGCCCTGGGCGTCGAACGACACCACCGCGGTTGCGGCTGTTCTGGTGATGATGTTGCCGCTGACATCGCCAAAAACCTGTTCGAGCCAGATCGCGTTGCCGCCGCTGCCCGTGATCTCGCAATCGATGATGCGGATGTCGCGACCACCCAGGCAATGGATCAGGCCGCGCCGCGCCGGCAATGCAATACTGCCGCCGTCGAGCGTGATGCCGTTAAGGCCGACGCGATCAGCGCCTTCGCTTGACAACATCGAGGCGCCGCCGCTGAAGACGAGTTTTGTCGCTCCGCGCACGCCGAAAAGTTGCGTGCCACTTTCCAGGCGCAGCATTCCGGTGCGATAGACGCCGGGCGGCAGCGCGAGGGGAGTTTGGGTGCGCGCGGCTTCATCGATCGCACGCTGCAGCGCGCGTGTCTGGTCGTCGGGGCTGCCGGGTCGGACGCCATATTGCGTGATGTCGCGGC
>JBATYU010000630.1:0-5306 GCA_049674245.1 Bradyrhizobium sp.
CCCATGGACCGGGACATGGCGGTGATCGGCCCGATGGCGCGCTCGGCTTCAGACCTTTCGCTGCTGCTCGACGTGATCGCGGGGCCTGACCCGCTGGAGGCCGGTGTCGCCTACAGGCTGGCGCTGCCGCCGGCCCGTCACGGCGGCTTGAAGGATTTCCGCGTGCTGCTGGTTGGCAGCGATCCGGTGCTGCCGCCGAACAAGGAGGTCCGCGACGCGATCGAGAAACTCGCGACCAACCTTGCAAAGGCCGGCGTGAATGTGACACGGCAGAGCCCGCTCTTGCCTGATTTCGCAGAGTCGACGCGGCTCTATCTGCGGATGCTGCTGTCGTTCCTCGGCGCGTCCTTCCTGCCGGAGGTGTATGCCGGCGCGCAGGCCGGCGCCGCGCAGCTATCGCCCGACGACAAAAGCCTGGCCGCCGAGCGTCTGCGCGGCCTCACCGCAAGCCATCGCGCCTGGGTGCTCGACGAGGGCGCGCGGGCGCGGCTGCGCGCGCAATGGCGCGAGTTGTTCAAGAGTTTCGACGCCGTGATCTGCCCGGTCATGCCGACGCCGGCCTATCCGCACGACCATTTGCCAGAGCAGGAAAAGCGCTGCATCAATATCGACGGCAAGGATTACCCTTATCCCGACCAACTGGCCTGGCCCGGCATCGCCACCCTGCCCGGCCTGCCCTCGACCGCCATTCCTCTCGGTCTAAGCGGCGAAGGATTGCCGATCGGCGTGCAGATCGTCGGCCCGTGGCTGGAAGATCGCACGCCCTTGAGGTTGGCGGAGCTGATCGAGCGCGAATTCAGCGGCTTTATTGCGCCGCCGACGTTCGATGATTAAATAGCATTGTCATTCCGGGGCGCGTCGAAGACGCGGACCCGGAATCCAGAAGTTACCGGCGTGAGATTCCGGGTTCGCGCTGACGCGCGCCCCGGAATGACAGGGGGAGAGAAACGCATGAGCAAGGACATCGACGAACTGACGCTGCTCAATCGGGATTACGTCGCCTCGGTGCAGAACTCGGACGTCAAACGTTTCGACGAAATTTTAGCGCAGGATTTCTACTGCTCCAACCCCGACAAGACATTGGTCGACCGCGCCGCCTTCCTCAGGCAAACAGCGATCCCCGTAAAGATCAAGAATCTCAGGGCGCAGGACGTCAAGATTCGCGTGCTAGGGGATTTCGCCATCATCCACGCCGCGACGAGCTACACCACGTCCGAGGGCGAGCAGGCTGCTGGGCGCTACACCGACTGCTGGGCCAGGCAGAACGGAAAATGGCTCGCGGTATCGGCGCATGTGGCGCGGTGATGCCTCGTCATTCCGGGGCAGCCCACAGGGCTAAACCCGGAATCTTGTGCCGTATAACTTCGAGATTTCGGGTTCGCGCGTACCGCGCGCCCCGGAACGATGTCACGCATCGAACATGATCACGCTGCGCACGGTCTTGCCGGCCTTCATGCTGGCAAAGCCTTCGTTGATCTCGGAAAGCTTTAGCTTGGCCGATATCCAGTCTTCCAAATGCAGCTTGCCACGCATGTAAAACTCCACCAGCCGCGGCATGTCGACCCGGAAATGGTTGGAGCCCATCGATGAGCCCTGGATCTTGCGTTCGCGCAAAAAGTCGAACCCGTGCAGCTCTATCTTCTGGCCGAACGGGATCATGCCGACAATGGTCGCAGTTCCCCCCGGCGCCAGCATCGCAAAGGCCTGCTCCGCGGTCTCCTTGCGCCCCAGCACCTCGAACGAGTGATGCACACCGCCGCCGGTAAGGTCGCGCACCTGCTGCACCACGTCGCCGTTCCTGGGATCGACGATATCGGTCGCCCCCAGCTTGGTCGCCAGCTGCAGCTTGGCGGGGTTGGTATCGACCGCGATGATGCGGCCGGCGCCCGCGATCTCGGCGCCATTGATCGCGGCCATGCCGACCCCGCCGCAGCCGATCACCACCACGCTCTCGCCGGCCTTGACTTTTGCGGTATTCACCACCGCGCCGTAGCCGGTGATGACGCCGCAGCCGATCAGCGCCGCCAGCTCGAGCGGCATCTCTTTCTTGATTTTGACGATGGCGTTTTCGTGCACCAGCATCTGCTCGGCGAACGACGAGAGATTGAGGAACTGATTGAGTTTCTCCGGCCGCGCCCATGACAAACGGTTGGACGCGCCGGGAAGCATTTTGACCGTGGTGTCGGTGCACAACACCGTACGGCCGGTGGTGCAATTATCGCAGGTGCCGCAGAACACCGACAAGCAGGTCACGACGTGATCGCCGGGTTTTACATAATTGACGTCGGAGCCGACCTTCTCGACGACACCTGCGGACTCGTGACCGAGCACCGCCGGCAGCGGATGTGGATAAAGCCCCTCCATGAAATGCAGGTCGGAGTGGCAAAGGCCGGCGACCGCGGTGCGGATCAGGACTTCGCGCGGGCCGGGATTGGGCAGGCTGACATCTTCGATCACCAAGGGCTTGTTGACTTCGTGCAGGACGGCGGCCTTCATCGGGTACTCCCTGAAATTCTGTTGTTTTGAACCAAGTTCTCGGTTTTGAGCCTACGCTGCGGCAAGCAATTCGCCAACCTCGACTATCCCGACCGGACGCTCGCCCAGCAGATGGTCTGCGATCGCGGCTTGCGTCGCATTTTCCGTGAGCCGGAACGGATCGCCGGCCGAGATCCGGTGATCGACCACCAGCCGCGACAAGAGCAGCCGGCGCGCATCGCCGCGCCGCTCATGGATACGCTGGGCTTCCCAGGCGAGCGCCACTGCGCTTGCGACATGATACAAGAGGCTGGTGGCGCGCCGCGCCTCGGCTTCATTATCGGTGCGGCTTGCCACCTCGCGCGCGAAACCTATCGTGCGATCGGTGAGACCGTGCAAACGATCGCGCCAAGCTTGCGGTACGGCGGCCGAGTCGTCGAGCCTTGCATGCAAATCGGCGGCGAGCGCGCTATCGGCGCCATGGCGACCGATCGCGCGTTTGAGCGCATCGAGCGCGACGATGTTGCCGGTGCCTTCCCAGATCGAGCCAAGATGCGCATCGCGCAACAGCCTGCTGGTTGCGAACTCCTCGATGTAACCGATGCCGCCGCGCATCTCGAGCGCATCGCCGCAGACCTTTCGGGCGTCGCGGGTGGCGCGGAATTTCAAGATGGGGGTAAGGATCCGCAATAGCGCCGCGGCATCCTGGCTACCGGCTTCCGCGCGGTCGAGCGCGTCTGCGGTCAGAAAACTCATCGACAGCGCCTGTTCGGTCGCAAGCATAATCTTCATCAATTGCCGCCGCCCGAGCGGGAGATCGACGATGCGGCTTCCGAACACCACGCGATTCTTGGCAACCGTCATCGCATCATGATGCGCACGGCGCATCAGCGCGGTCGATTTGATGCCGTTGGAGAGCCGCGACGAATTCACCATCTCGGCCATCTGCACAAAACCGCGATCGAGCCGTCCGACCGCGTAGGCAATCGCGCCTTCCAGCTTGATTTCGCCCGAAGCCATCGAGCGGGTGCCGAGCTTGTCCTTCAGACGAACGATCCGGTAGTGATTTTGCGAGCCATCATCGAGGTGCCGCGGCATCAGGAACAGGCCGACGCCGCGCGTGCCGCCGGGCGCGCCTTGCGGCCGCGCCAGCAGCATCACCACCTCGGCGTCCGCATTGGAGCAGAACCATTTTTCGCCTGACAGCCGCCAGTGATCGCCCTCCTGCACGGCCGATGTCGTGAGCGTACCGACGTCGGAGCCGCCTTCCTTCTCGGTCATGAACTGGCCGCCCTGGGTCAGCTTCTCCATGTTGGTCTCGGTCAGGCCGTCGAGATATTTCGCCTTCAGCGCATCGCTGCCGAAATTCGCCAAGAGTTTTGCGCAGCCATCGGTGACGTTGATCGGACAGCCAAGGCCGAATTCGGCCTGATTGAACAGGAACGTGAAGGCGTGCTTGGCGACGACGGGGTATTTTTCCGGCCAACCCAGAATGCCCTTGCGGATCGACATCGCGTGAATGCCGAATTCGCCGAACGCGGCCTTTTCCAGTTCGCGATAGGCCGGGTGATATTCGATCCATTGCGCGTCGCGGCCGAAACGGTCGCGCTGGTGCAGGATCGGGGTGTGGCGGTCGGCGAGCCGGGCGCATTCGTCGAGGTAACCGCCGGCGAGCCCGCCCAGCCGGTCGAGGTGCGGCACGATATGGTTGAATATCCGGTCGGGCAGATGGATGCGCAAGAGGTCGATCAGCGCCGGGTCGGCGCGGTAGAAATTCATTCCCGACGTATCCGGGGCCAACAACCCCGGCCGGTCGGCTCTCGCTGTCACATCATGTCCGGAGTGCTGTTGCATTTTGTGATCTCTTGTTTGTTCCGCCCAACACGCGATCTCTTCGACATGCAGCTTTAGATGATGTAGATCATTCCAGATAGAGCAGGCGATCAAGCAGTCAGCCAACATCTTTGGAGGATCACCCCGTGGCGCACGGATATCGCATCATCGGCGCCGAGATGTCACCCTACTCGGTCAAGGTCCGTGCCTATTTTCGTTATAAGGCTATTCCGCATCAATGGGTTTTGCGCAATGCGGCAAGCCAGGCGGAATATGAGAAGCACGCCAGGATGCCGATCATCCCGCTGGTGATTACGCCTGAGGGGACTGGCATCCAGGATTCCACGCCGATCATCGACGGAATCGAAAAACTTCATCCGGAGCCGTCGATTCATCCCGGCGACCCGGTGGCGTGCTTTGTTTCCGCATTGATCGAGGAATTCGGCGACGAGTGGGGCAACAAATGGATGTTTCACTATCGCTGGACCCGCGAGGTCGACCAGATCTGTTCGGCCGGGCGCCTTGCGCGCATGCGCGGTCCCACGGCGAGCGAACAGGAGCATGCGGCCTTCGCCGGGCAAATCCGGGCCCGCATGGCCGACCGGGTCTGGTTCGTCGGCTCGAACGCGCTCACCGCGCCGCAGATCGAGGCCGGATTTCAGGACATGCTCGGCTTGCTCAACGATCATCTTTCGACGCGGCCTTATCTGTTTGGCGCACGGCCGGCCTTCGGCGATTTCGGGCTCTGGGGGCAGTTTTATGAGCTCTGGACCGACCCGACCGCGGGCGCCCTGATCGAAGGTAACGCGCCGCACCTGCTCGACTGGGTGCACCGTATGCTTTGGCCACGGGCCGAGGGCGCGTTCGAAGCATGGTCCACGCTTAAGCCGACGCTGGCGCCGATCCTCAAGCGACAGGTCGGTGGAAAATTTATACCGTGGACGCTCGCCAACGAGAAAGCTCTTGCTGAAGGCAGGCAAGAATTCAGTGTCACGCTC
>JBATYU010000631.1:0-7723 GCA_049674245.1 Bradyrhizobium sp.
GGCTGCCGTCAGCACCGCAGGCACAGGGTGGATTGTCGCCCGGCACGATGCGTCGGGTGCGGGAATACGTCAAAATGCATTTGGGCGAAAGTATCGATCTGTCGATGCTGGCTGGAGTCGCCGGACTGTCAGTGCATCATTTTGCGCGACAATTTAAGCAATCCGCCGGGGTGACGCCGCATGCCTACCTCACGCAAAAGCGAATCGAACGTGCCCAGGAGATGTTGGTTCAAACGGATCTCTCGTTAGCGGAAATTGCGTTTGCCGTGGGCTTTTTCGACCAAGGTCATCTAGCGCGTCATTTCCGTCATAGGCTCGGGACCACGCCTCGAGAGTTTCGATGGTCGGAACGCTAGAAACAAACGAGTTTTGGATTCACACACTCCTCTCAGGCCGTCAAATAAGCCGAACGCAACAGGCAATTGCGTATGCCACGGTCTTTGTTGCCAAGTGCCCAGCCTCAGAACCTCTCAGGCCTGTCTGACCCATTTCCTCCCTATTAACGGCTTGTGTTTCAGCTATTTGTCATTCGAGCAACCGTCTGTTCAAGCTTTCGCTCTGCCCGATGATTTCTCCACCCTTCGCCCGGTTTGCCGCGCCCGAACGCTCGTCTGTTCGAGGATTCGCTTCGCCAAAACGAGATCGGGCGTTGTGAAACCTTCGGAGAACCGACTGTAGACGGGACTGATCAGATCATTGGCTCTCTGCACTTCGCCGCGCCCACGCGCAGGCTGACTTGTTCGGCTCTCTCCTTGGCCAAACGCGCTCGATCAGGGTTCTCCAACCGACGACCTTGTTTGCTTGCTCCACCAGGACGATGAGGAGATCCATGGCACGCGCGCTCATGGGATATCTCGTCCATGCCGGTTCTTGAGGTGCCCTTGCCAGCGATTCCGCGCTCGCGTCGCCAGTTGGCCGGACTTTGACCAAAGGCCTGTCTGAAGAGCCTGCATAGATGTGCTTGATCCGAAAAGCCTACGCTCAAGGCTATTTCACTCAGTGCTGCCGCACTGGTCATCATCAGGTGGCAGGCTCTCTCCAGGCGCCTTCTCACCACGTAGGCATGTGGCGACTTGCCGACAGCCAGTTTGAATTTTCGAGAGAAGTGCGCCGGGCTTCGACGCGCGACCGCACTGAGATCCCGGATGTGAATGGTGCGGTGTAAATTGCTGTCAATGTAGGCTCGCACGCGAAGGATCTGCCAAGCCGCCAGACCGCCCCTTGTGAAGCCGTTAGCGCCCGAACAACGCTCGATCTCCGCTTGCAGGATGTGCGATGCCGTGACCAGCGACGCCTTGGCCGCCTCCCGATCACGCTCCAGCTCACGCCTTGCAGTTTCAAGCAGCTTGGCCAGGCTGTTCGCAACCAAGTGGAACTGTTGGTCGGCTCCAGAAGAAGAATCTGGTGCGGTAGTTTGAAGCCCTTCCATAATCAATTCCTTCGACGAACCATCCGACGGCTTCGGATCGGCGCGAGAGTGCAGCAAAGGGTCTCCTTTGGCTCGTTAATCAGCGTTATGGAAAGTTAATTTCCAATCCCCAGCCAACGAATTAAGCTTTAAATATCAATACGTTAAGACTGGCAAACCTGAGATCGCAACGATTCAGAACACCTCAAGCGGTCACTCAGATCCAAAATGCTATGAGAGACACGAGGATGCAGACGTACAGGGCCGCCTCCGCCAGTGGAGGATTCGCGAACATTGATCTCAATCCGAGGCGACCGACAACAAATCGAACGGCGATCAGGATCACCAATGCGAGGAACAGATATCGCACAAAGGGAGCCACCAGGATGCCTCCCAAATCAATATCCCTTGGTGCGCTCATTGGATCTCCCTAAAGCAGGTTTTCCAGCCGATAGAAGAGCCCCTGGTCGCGCCTGGCCACCTGCATCCCCTTTCCTCCGACAACCGAGACGCTGCAGGTCATTCCCGCAACGAGCGATACCTGCGAAGGGACTTGTTCAATCCTGATCCGCACCGGAATTCGTTGCGCAAGCCGAACCCAGGTGAAGATCGGGTCGACGTTTGGAAGGCCCTGCGTGCTGCTTGCCGCGTTCGCAGCGCTGATGCCGCCGGTGATGCTCTCGATCCTTCCGTTGATTGGGGCTTGGAAGCCCAGCAGCGTCGCCTCCGCCGGATCGCCGACATGGATGTTGGCGAGCTTTGTCTCCTCAAAATAGGCATCGATCCAATAGGAGTTCTCGTCGATCACCGACAGGTTAGGCGTGCCGGCCCGGGCGAAATCTCCCACGCGCATCAAAAGATTTGTGACGTAGCCGTCGACGGGAGAGCGTACCTCGGTTCTGTGAAGATTGATCTCGGCTTGCGAAAGCGCTGCTTTGGCGCTGGCATAGGCGGCCTCCGCCATCTTCGCGTTGCCGTCGAAGACCTGCTTCTCCTCAATCGAGGTGGACAGTGTCGTAAGAGCCGCCCGCCGGGCGTTCTGCGCTTTCTTGACTTCGAGATCGGCCTCTCGGTTCAGGATTGTCGCCTTGGCATTGTCCAGTGCCACCTCAAAATCAAACTTTTCGATGACGTAGAGCACATCGCCCTTGTGAACGTGCTGGTTGTCGTGGGTTCGCACCTCAACGATCTGCCCCGAGATCTGTGGTGCCACGTTTGCGACCTGCACACGGACCATCCCGTCGCGGGTCCATGGAGATGTCACATAAATCAGCCAGCCATGGCGCGCGGCAACAAGCGCCGCGACGACAAGCACGCCGGTTGCAACATAACGGAGCGCCTTGAGCGTAGACCGCCTTCTCGTCGTCAGTGCAACGACCATCCACCTTCTCCTTTCCTGACCGAGCTATAGTCGCAGAAGTGCCGGATCCTTCGCTTGTCGTGCGCAAGCACCAGGCCTGCCGACCAGAGATCTGTCGCCGCCGCCAGAAGTGCCTCGCGTGCCTCGGCTTGACTAACGTGAATCCGTCGGAGAACGGATCTGGCGCCAGCGCAAAGTCGTCGGCTGCTTCCGGACCAAAGGGCGCGTTGCAATGGGCCAATCTTTGAACGGATTACCGGGTCGTCCGAGCTCTGCTCCAAATGAAGGTGAGCCGAGGCCGCAGCGAGCGACAGGTCATTGGTCGAAAGGAGGCCCTTGAGCATTTCCCGACGCGGACGGCGTACGCCGGCAGCCGACGCGACGTAATCGGCGATCCGGGAAGCCAGACTAAATTCGAGCGCTGGCAGGCTGTATTCGGCGCCGGCGACGGATGCCGTCAATGTTTTCTGTGTCGCCCTGACGACCGCGTGTTGCTTGTCGAGCGCGGACACCGGCCACACCAGGCGGGAGGCCAGAAACACGACCCCGAGCGCGAAAGCGACGAACATGCATTCGGAATAAAAAGTGAGCGCATTGTAGACCTGAGGGTTGGACGGCGCGAGCAGGACCAGGAAAATGACGTTCATGATCAGACCGATGCCGGCGATGGCCGGACGGACACTGAGCAAACACCCAAAAATCAAGACGGGCGCGATTGCAAGAGCAAGTCGCACGAAATCCTGCGACTCTGTCAGGACGTAGAAGCGCACGATTCCAGCGCTCACCGAGGCGAGCGCGAAGCTCACCATGGCTGCCACAGCAAATTTTGAAGGACTTGGCATTGTGGTGCTAAGCGCGCACAGGATCGCTGTAATTGTCAGGGCAGCGGCAGACGAGGGCCATCCGGCAAACACCAGAAATGTCGCGCCCGCGACTAGCGCAATTCCGATGCGCGCTGCGTTACCCAACGCAGCGGCAAATTCCCCGCGCTGCGGCAGGCGGACGTCGCGCGCGGGCTCCTGCCCTTCGCGCAAAGATAGCAGTCCGTCGTCGAGGAGACTTTTCGATTCCACAAAGCGGACAGCCTGTTGAATCTGCCAAACCGCTCCGACGACAACATCCGGGCGGGACAACTCGATTTCACGCAGCTTTGTCAGGAAGGCAAATGCCTCGGCGTGATGGTCGTCGAGAGCGGCTAGACATTGGTCCTTGACCGTAACGGCCAAGGGATCGCCGTGCGCAAGCAACCTCAACAGCCGAACCCGTTGGACGATCTCGACGAGTGCGAGCATGGCACTCCTTGCGCCCGCAGCCCGTTGCCGCCCGTCCGCCATGTCGTGGGCGACAATGTCGACCTGATCTCTCAACCCAGAGATTTGTGCGAGGAGTTCTCCGGCTCGTTCGGGATTCTCCGCGTTCCCCCTCAACACATCGCGCGCGTAGCTGCGAACATCGCGCCAAATATCGTTGATCCGGCGATCCAATTCGCGCCACACCGGCGGTGATCCAAAGACATCATTTATCAGCGTCACGCACAGGATACCGATCGCGATTGCGGCCATTCGGTCGGTCATCGTCGTAAACACATTCTGTGGCGTATCGATGTTGACGAGCGCAATGATTGCGACGGTGTAACCGGACAACACGGCGGCGTAGGCCTGATAGCCGCGCAGATAGCTTGCGACGAAGACACAAATGCATATCCAGCAAACGAAAGCGCCGAGCATACCGATCCGCTCGCCAGGAAAAAGACCGGCAATCACGACCGACATGGTGGCGCCTATGAGTGTCGCCGCGATCCTGTTAGCCGCTTTGGCAAGCGCGGCGCCGCGCGTCGGCTGCGCTAGAATTGCCACGGTAACGGCCGCCGATGATGCTCCTCCAAGCTGCAGCCAAAACGCCACGCAAAGCGCGACTACCGCCGCCAACCAGATTCTGAAGGCATAGGCCCATATGTGAACCGGTATTACCATGCGCGAACGTCCCCGCCGTCAGCGGACGAGATTTACCCGCGCAAGGTCGATGAGCTCGGTCGCCCGGCCGTCGAGAACGGCCTTCATCATGTACATCCCAAAATGATAGGCCTGATCCAGTGTCGTCCTGGGCGGCATGGCAAGCTCCTGTCGAGCACTCACCACGTCGACCAGAACCGGCCCCTTGTGCGCCAGAGCTGCCTCGATGGCACCCTGCAACTCCTGCGGCTTTTCAACCCTGATGCCGCGAACACCCATGGCTTCCGCCATCTGCGCAAAGTCGGGGTTCTTGAGATCACAGCTCGTATCCAGAAATCCGCTCGCTTTCATCTCCATCTCGACAAAGCCGAGCGTTCCATTGTTGAGGACGATGACCTTCACCGGAAGCCCCATCTGGGTCAGCGTGATGAAGTCTCCCATCATCATGCTGAAACCGCCGTCGCCTGACATTGATATGACCTGGCGATCCGGATATGTCGCCTGTGCGCCGATCGCTTGCAGCATCGCATTCGCCATCGATCCATGATTAAACGACCCGATGATGCGCCGCCTGCCGTTGACCTTGAGATACCGCGCCGTCCAGATGATCGGCGTTCCGACATCGCAGGTGAAGATCGCGTCGTCCGCCGCCAATTCGCTGACCACGCGGGTGACATATTGAGGATGAATAATGTTGCCGTTCGGACCACTCTCCGCCAAGGCGTCGAGGTCCCTGCGCGTTGCCTTGTAGTCACTCAACGCTTCGCTGAGATGACTTGAATCGGTCTTTTCCTTGATCGAAGGCAGCACAGCATCGAGCGTGTCCTTGACGTTGCCGAGCAACCCCAAATGAAGCGAGCAGCGATTGCCAAGGGCTTCGGGCCGCACATCCACTTGCGCTATTTTTGCCTGCTCCGGATAGAACGCCCGGTATGGAAAATCGGTACCGAGCAGCAAGAGCGCATCGCAATTCTTCATGGCGGCGTAGCCGGATGCAAAGCCGACCAGGCCGGTCATTCCCACGTCGTAGGGGTTGTCGTATTCGACAAACTCCTTGCCGCGGAAGGCATGCACGATCGGGGCCTTCAGTTTGCGGGCGAGCTCGATAACCTCTGCATGCGCGCCTGCGCACCCGGCGCCGCAGAACAAGGTTACCCGGGATGCTTTATTGAGAAAGCCTGCCAGATGCTCGATATCGGCCTCGCTCGGCCGCAAGACAGGTGCAGTTGGCGCTATCCATTCCGGAATATCGGCATCAATCTTCATCAGCGCGACGTCGCCAGGCAGCACAACGACTGCAACACCACGCTTCGCGACCGCGACCCGGATTGCGCGTTTCAATATCTGTGGGAGCTGCTTGGGATTCGAAACCAGCTCGACATAATGGCTACAATCCCTGAACAGATTTTCCGGATGTGTTGCCTGGAAATAATCGATACCGATTTCGCTGCTGGGGATGTGGGCAGCGATTGCCAGGACCGGCACGCCATTGCGCTGGCAATCGAACAGGCCGTTGATCAGATGAAGGTTGCCGGGACCGCAGCTCCCGGCGCATACAGCAAGGCTCCCGGTAAGATGGGCTTCAGCTCCCGCCGCAAAGGCCGCAGCCTCTTCATGACGCATGTGAATCCAGTCAATCGACTTTCTTCGCCGCAGGGCGTCAGTAAAGCCGTTGAGCGAGTCTCCCACCACTCCGTAGACGCGCTTCACGCCCGTCTTCTCGAGGGCTTCGACCAAATATTCGGATGCAGTTTTGCTCATCAACTTTTCCTTCCTATCGCAAGAATGTCCCCCCGGCCGAGGGTCTCCGCGGGCGGGGGACCGCAGAGACCCTCTCGGCGAAGCGAGAGAGAGGGCGCTTCGCCGTTACGGCAGGAGTGTTTTCAATCACCTACGAGCCATGGTCCTCGAGGATCTTGAGATCGCTAACTGAGTAGGAAAGCGAGTAACGGAACCCTGACCCGATCCGGTTCGGCGCGAGGGCGTGCAATTCTTCGCCATTCGCTTCCGGAACATTAAGCTCGCCCTTGCCAATCCATGCGCCGGCAACGGTGAGATTATCGGTGATCGACATCGCCAGCTCATTGACCGCAGGCTTGTCCTGGTATCCGGCCGCCAATCTCGGGAAGTATCGCAACAAGACCGTGGGCCGGCTGAGGAGAGACAGTCCGTTTTCGACCGGCGTGTGCAAGGTGACGCAGGCTTCCGCAAGACGCTGGCCATGCGCCGAGAGGCTGGCGCCAAACCGGCTGCCGGACGCGACCGGCGCCGCGGCGGGGCCTGAGGCCGCAAAAGAGCGCGTCTGAAAAATGCTGCCCATTTTCTTTGGAAACCCCTGCGTCCAACCGCGCGCCAGCGCGGCATCATTGTCGACATAAATGTACGGACACCACATGACCGGCAGGTCGCGATACATTGCGTCGACCAAAATGAACGCCTCGCGATATTGATAACGAGCCGGATCAAGATATTCATCGTCCTGGGCGGTGAATTGCCAATCCAGAAACATCATCACGGCGTGACCGTTTGACTTCGGATCTCGGGAAAGACCATTAGGCAATGTCGCTGCCGTCGCGTCGGGGTCCGTCCAGAACTCGACTCCAACAACGTCGCCGGCGTAGTGCCAGGGTGGTGGCGGAGTTAGTGCGGCCTGACCGAACGGTGATTTCGGAACTGTAAAGCCCTTCAGCATTTCCGTATCCTGATGCGTCTATCACTTTCGGCACCGAGGTTACCGAAACCAGCGACAATTGATTTGATTGAAGTGCGTCGACTTGTTTATTCCTGCCGCGATCCACAATGCGCTTGTTGGCATCAGCCGCGATTGCCGGCGGTCAGGTCTGCCAGGATCTCGATATCGGTGACGGAATAGGAAAACGAGAATCGACATCCTCGCCCCACCTTCAGCGGCCCCAGCACCTCCAGCTCTTCGCCATAGGCTTCCGGAAAATCGAGCTCCCCCGCGCCGATCCAGATGTTTGTGATCAGGATGTGATCCGGGAC
>JBATYU010000632.1:0-2629 GCA_049674245.1 Bradyrhizobium sp.
CCCGAACGCGGTGCAGCGCGTTTGCGCTGCTCCGCAGAGCCGGGACCCATGCTACGTCGGCCACATGGACCCCGGATCAGCAGCGCACCACGCCGCAAGAGCGGCGCGCTGCGCAGCATCCGGGGGAACGCCGGGTTCACCACCGCCTTTTCTCCGAACAATCTTCGTCGTACTTATTGGCCATGGCAAAAGCAGCAAAGAAAATAAATCTTCCCTCCGTCGCCGACCTCACCAAGGCGCAGGCCAAGGTCGAGTTGACGCGGCTGGCGCTTGAGCTTGCGGGGCACGACAAGCGCTACTATCAGGACGACGCGCCAAGCGTCACCGACGCCGAATACGATGAGCTGCGCAAGCGCTTCAACGCCATCGAAATCCGGTTTCCGGAATTCGTCACCTCCGACTCGCCGTCGCAAAAAGTGGGCGCGGCGCCGTCCGGGCGCTTCAAGAAAGTCCGCCACGCGGTGCCGATGCTGTCGCTCGACAACGCGTTTGCCGAAGAAGACGTGCTCGAATTCGTCGGCCGCATCCGCCGTTTCCTCAAACTCGGGGACGACGAGCGGATCGATTTTTCCGCCGAGCCCAAGATCGACGGGCTGTCGATGTCGCTGCGTTACGAGGGCGGCGAACTTGCAACCGCCGCGACGCGCGGCGACGGCGCCGAGGGCGAGGACGTCACCGCCAATATCCGCACGCTGAAGGATGTGCCGCACAGGCTGAAGGGCCGCAATGTGCCTGAGGTGTGCGAAGTGCGCGGCGAGGTCTACATGACCAAGAAGGGGTTTCTGGCGCTGAACGAGCGGCAGAAGGCGGAAGGCAGCACCATCTTCGTCAATCCGCGCAATTCGGCGGCCGGATCGTTGCGCCAGAAGGATCCGTCCATCACCGCCTCCCGTCCGCTGGGCTTTTTCGCCTATGCCTGGGGCGAGATGAGCGCGATGCCGGAAGCCACCCAATCCGGCATGATCGGTTGGTTCGAGCGCTGCGGCTTTTCGACCAATCCGCTGACAAAACTCTGTCACTCGGTCGAGCAGCTGATCGCCTTCCACCGCAGAATAGAGGAACAGCGCGCCGCGCTCGACTACGACATCGACGGCGTCGTCTACAAGGTGGACCGGCTCGATTGGCAGGATCGCCTTGGCTTCGTGTCGCGCACGCCGCGCTGGGCGATCGCGCATAAATTCCCGGCCGAGCGCGCCATGACCGTGCTCCGCGACATCGAGATTCAAGTCGGGCGCACCGGCTCGTTCACCCCGGTCGGCAAGCTCGAGCCGGTCGGCGTTGGCGGCGTCATCGTGCAAAACGTGACGCTGCATAACGAGGACTACATCAAGGGCATCGGCGGCGACGGCGAACAGTTGCGCGACGGCCGCGATATCCGGATCGGCGACACCGTCATCGTCCAGCGCGCCGGCGATGTGATCCCGCAGGTGGTCGACGTCATCCTCGACAAGCGGCCGAAGAACGCCAGGCCGTTTCATTTTCCGAAAGTATGCCCGTGCCCGCTGCATACCGATGTGGTGCGCGAGGAGACCGCGACGGGCGAGGAGGGGTCGCGCGCCCGCTGCACCGGCGAGTTCGCATGTCCCTACCAGAAGATCGAGCACCTGAAATTGTTCGCCTCCCGCCGGGCGTTCGACATCGACGGCCTCGGCGAGAAGCAGCTCCAGTATTTCTTTGACGAAGGCTGGGTGAAGGAGCCCGCCGATATTTTCACGCTGCCCAAGCGCAACAACAAGCTCAAGCTCGAGGAGATTGAAGGCTACGGCGAGACTTCGGTGCGCAATCTGTTCGCCGCGATCGAGGAGCGGCGCAAAATATCGCTGGAGCGTTTCATCTTCGCGCTCGGCATGCGCCACGTCGGCGAGACCACGGCCTTGGCGCTGGCGCGCGGCTATGGCTCCTGGAAGGCGTTTCACGACGCCGGTCTCAAGGTGGCCAAGGGTGACGAAGAGACGATCGCCGAGATGGATGCGCTCGACCAGATCGGCGATACCGTGATCAGGAGCGTGGCCGCCTATTTCGGCGAGAGCCATAACCGCGGCATCGTCGAACGGTTGGTCAAGGAACTTGATGAGATTATTGATGCCGAAAGGCCAAAGAGCAATTCGGCCATCTCTGGAAAAACAGTCGTTTTCTCAGGCGCGCTCGAGAGGATGACGCGCGATGAGGCAAAGGCCAATGCGGAGCGTCTCGGGGCCAAGGCCGCGAGTTCGGTGTCGAAGAAGACGGACTATCTCATCGCGGGTCCCGGCGCCGGCTCGAAGCTGGCGGACGCCAAGAAGCATGGCGTGACCGTGCTGACCGAGGACGAGTGGTTGAAGCTGATCGGGGAGTGAGGCGCTCACTCGCCGCCATATCAAGCCGCGCGATGACAGCTTGATATCAGTTGACACGACCTGCCCACTGCCCGACGGGCAAATCAGTTCACCCCCCGACTTTGCCGTTGTCCAGCCCCTTTTTGCAAAATATTTCTGTTTTTCAGAATCCCGAATCAGGACTATACGATTAGCCATCCCGCCCCACAGAGGGGCGTTGCGCACGTCACGGACGCGGAGCGGGATGCGGTGGACGCTGATGGCGCTGACGACGAAGGCGCGAGAGGCGGACGGCAAAGGCGTGTGGTCCTGAC
>JBATYU010000633.1:0-3342 GCA_049674245.1 Bradyrhizobium sp.
CGCAGTTCGGCACCTCGGCGGAATTCGAAGCGCCTGCGGGCGGCATCTACCTGTGGGTGAAATTGCCCGACCATGTCGATACGCTGAAACTCTACCAGGCGGCACTTGCCGCCGGCGTCGCCATCAATCCGGGGCCGGAATGGTCGACCGACAAGGCCCATGCCGGCTGCCGCTTGCGGCTGTGCTTTGCGAGCCCCTCGCACGAGCAGATCCGCGAAGGCATAGCCGTGCTCGCCGAAATCTGCCGCCGGGAGTTCGGCGTGCCGACGCGAAGTGCCAATGTGGAGCAGCGCGCCCGCACGTCCATGTGAGTCCTGTTTCGCGAGATACGCGATTGCCTGCTGACACCATGCTGTCAGCAGGCTTGCGCTAGCGAAGGGGCCAAACGGAGGCCAAGGCGCCTGCTTCCGTGCGGTTCTGCGGGTGGCCGGGCGCCAACATATCATCAAAAGGATTTTCCAACATGGCGGGGCCTCATTCCCAGCATCGCTTAGGCATTGCCCTGGTTGTCGCCGCGGCGGTAGCCTGGAGCACGGCACCGTTTTTCACGCGGCTCTTGCCCTTCGATTCCTGGACGATTCTGTTCTGGCGTGGACTGTTCGGCGGCGGTCTGATCGCCGCCGTTCTGGTGCTGATGCAGGGCCGGGCCGGTCTAAAGGATTTGGCCGGGATGGGACGGAGCGGCTGGCTCGTCGCATCGCTGTCGACAGTGGGCATGGTGTGTTTCATCCCTGCCCTGCAGCTGACCAGCGTGTCGAATGTCGCGATCATCATCGCCACCGGGCCCTTCGTCGCCGCGGCATTCGCCTGGATCCGCTTACGGGAAGCCGCCCGATGGCAAACCATGTTGGCGAGCGTTGTGGCGCTGTGCGGCGTTGCAATCATCGTCGGCAACACGCGCGCCAGTTCCGATATCCTGGGGATCGCGCTGGCCTGTCTCATGACGGTGGCAATCGCGGCCATGACGGTCACGGTCCGAAGGCACAAGGACACGCCGATGGTGGCGGCGGCCGCGATATCCAACCTGCTGGGCAGCGTCGTCAGCATTCCCTTTGCCGGCGGCATAGCCAGTATCACAGCAGCCGACCTTATTATCTTGGCAATGTTCGGGTTCTTCCAGGTCGCGTTGGGTCTTACTTTATTCATGCTCGGATCGCGCCTGTTGCCCTCTGGACAGGCGACCCTGATCGCAACGCTGGAGACACCGCTGATGCCCTTTTGGATATGGCTGGCATTCCAGGAAGTTCCATCTTCGCGGGCACTGGTCGGCGGCGCCCTGGTCATGGGCGCCGTCATCGCCGACATTGTCAGCGACAGCCAGGCAGAAACACAACAAGACAGGTCCGAGCGGCCGGCCCGGAGCGACAATGCGGAACGGCCAATACGAAGCTAAATCCGTCTGTGTCACCGGACGTGACCGCTGAGCCCATCCCATAGCAGTTTCAGCGCGGTAACGGCGAGCAACCCGTAGCAAGCCCGGTAGAGCTGCTGCTGATCGAGCCTTTGGTGCAGCTTCCAGCCCGCCCAGACGCCGAGCGGGATGGCCGGCAAGCACACGGCGCCCAGCATCCAAAGCCAGCCGGTCGGCTTCACCAGCAACAACCACGGGACCGCTTTCACCGCATTGCCGACGGTAAAGAAGATGCTGGTCGTTCCGGCGTAGGCCGCTTTCGTCATCCCCAGTGGCAACAAATACATCGCCAGCGGCGGGCCGCCCGAGTGCGCAACCATCGTGGTGATGCCGGAGCCGAGGCCAGCTGCAACCGCTTTTGGCGTCGATCGCGGGCGAGCTGTGATCTGCCCTCCGCGACGAAGCCAAAGTGCCGTGAATGCCAGAGTAATGAGCGCCATCACAATCGCGACCGCTCGGGCATCGAGAAGACGCAGCGTCGCGTAGCCGAGGCCGATTCCAACGATCAGAGACGGCACGAGGATGAGGAGATCGGGCCTCGACCAGGTCGAGGGCTTCCAGTAGCGCAGCGCGCAAAGATCCATCAGCACAAACAGTGGCGCAAGCAAAGCCCCTGCCGAAAGCGGATCCATGACAATCGACAACAGCGGTATGCCCACAATAGCAAAGCCGCCGCCAAAGGCACCCTTCATAAAGGCAATCAAGAACACGCCCGCCAGGGCAAGAACAATAGTGGCGATCTCGATAGACAAGGGAGGAATCCGATTGTTTGCCGGCAATGATGCCCATTGAGCGGGCGTTTGACCAGTGCGCCGACGCCGGAATAGCGCGGCGCGCTCTGATCCTGTAAGATTTCGCCGGGCGTGGAAGGAGCTTTTCGAGATGGACGCCACCGATCTGAAAGTCTTCGAGGCCGTTGCCACTACCGGCAGCATGAACAAGGCCGCACTCGAACTGAACACCGTGCAATCGAACGTCACCGCGCGCATCAAATCCCTGGAGGATGAGGTCGGGTTCGCCCTGTTCAAGCGGACCCATCGCGGGGTCACGCTGACGGCGGCCGGGACGCGGCTGCTTCCGTTCGCGGCACGTGCCGCCCGCCTGCTCGAAGACGCCAGGCGCGCTGTTGCCGATGAGGGAACCCCTTGCGGTGCGTTGGCTATCGGCTCGCTCGAAACGACCGCCGCGCTGCATCTGCCGCCGATCCTTGCGGCATTCGCCGGGACCTATCCCGCGGTCGATCTGTCGTTGCGGACGGGGACAACCGGCGAACTTATCGAACAAGTTTTGAAACGGCGGCTCGATGGCGCCTATGTCTGCGGCCCGATCGATCACCCGGACCTCGTGTGCGAACCCTTCGTTCGCGAAGAACTTGTGATGCTGACCGCCCCTAGCGTGACCAGCTTCGAGAGTCTGGCCGCCAAGCCGGACCTGAAGATCATCGTCCCCAAAGCCGGCTGCTCTTATCGACTGCAACTCGAAGCCATGCTGGCGCGGCGCGGCATCGTCGGCATCCGCGTGCTGGAGTTCGGCACGCTCGGAGCCATCATCAGTTGCGTCAGCGCCGGGCTTGGCGTGACCTTGCTGCCAAGGGCGCTGCTCGGGCCGGTGTGGGAGCGCGGACGCGTCCGCGTTCACGCGTTGCCTGACGGCGAGGGCCAGGTCGAGACTGTCTTCGTCAGGCACCGCGAGGCATTTGTGTCGAGCGCGCTTCGCGCGTTCCTCGATCTCGACCGGCCAACGTCGGCCAGGGTCGCGGCCGCCGAATAGGCGCGCCCCGCAATCGCTGGGGGCGATAGCGGCTATCTGATCAAACCGTTACCGAATGCGTCCCGCTTGTCATAGCCTCAGCCTGAGATAGCGAATGGTGGTGACAGCTTCATGCAATTTGACCGCTCCCTGGCGCTGGTTTGCGGCGGGGTGGCGGCAAT
>JBATYU010000634.1:0-2034 GCA_049674245.1 Bradyrhizobium sp.
GCCGAACGCGCGCTGGAGGGACGCTCGCTCGACGCACCGACGATCGGCGCCGCTGCCGCAGCCGCCGTCGAGGGAACCTCCCCCGGCGACAACGCTCTCGCAAGCGCCTGGTACCGGCGCGAGATCGTTGGCGTTCACCTGCGACGTCTGTTGTCCGGTCAGGAATAGGATCGCCATGGCCAAGACCGCCCTGCAATTCCGCCACAACGGCCGCGACGTTGCGATCTTCGTCGACGGTGGCACCAATCTCCTGGTCGCGCTGCGCGAACTGATCGGAGACATGACGCCGAAATTCGGCTGCGGCCAGGGCGGCTGCGGTGCCTGCAGCGTGCTGATCGACGGCGAGCTCCATCTTTCCTGCCTCACCTTGGCCGAAACCGTAGCCGGCCGGAGTGTGGAAACGCTTGACGGTATCAAGGACGGGCCCAACCTGCATCCGTTGCAGCGCGCCTTTGCCGAGAATTTTGCCGCACAATGCGGCTACTGCACACCGGGCATGCTGATGGCCGCCAAGGCGCTGCTCGACCGCAACCCTTCGCCGAGCCGCACTGAGGTTGTCGAGGCGATCTCGGGGAATATCTGCCGCTGTACCGGCTACGAACCCATCATCAACGCCGTGCTCGCCGCCTCCGGCGGCTGTGCCCGCGCCTGAAGGACATTTTCCATGCTGGAATTGCGCAAGGACATCTTCGCCGACGAGCGCGACGATAATCTGAAGGAAATCGGCAAGGGAACGCAGCGGCAGGACATGCTCGGGCATGTCACGGGCACCTCGACCTATTTCGACGACCACAAGCTGCAAGGCATGCTGCATCTGAAGGCCGTGCGCAGCACGCATGCGCATGCGCGCCTGCGCCGCATCGATACGACCGAAGCCGAACGTTCGCCCGGTGTGCGCCGGATCATTCGCGGCGCCGACGTGCCGCGCAATCTCAACACGCTGCTCAGCCTGATCAATTTCGGCAAGGATGACGAGCCGTCGCTCGCGGTCGACAAGGTGCGCTACAAGGGCGAGCCGATCGTCGCCGTGGTCGCGGACAGCCCGCGCGAAGCCTTTGAGGCAATGTCGAAAGTGCACGTCGACTATGAGCCATTGCCGACGGTGTTCGATGTCGAGGAAGCGCTGAAGCCCGGTGCGCCCGTGGTCAACGAGACCTATCCTAAAAACACCTTCACCTATTACGACGTCTACGATCACCAGAAGCTGCGCTTCGGCGATGTCGAACGGGGCCTCGCCGGGGCCGATCATGTGCTCGAACAGCGCTACCAGATGTCGCCGATCGAGCATGCCCCGACCGAGACCAACGGTTCGATCGCAGCACCCGACACCAACGGCCGCTATGTCGTCTATACCTCGACGCAAGCCCTGTTTTTCTCGGTCGATACCTGCGCCAAGATCCTGGACGTGCCCTCGAACACCTTCCACTTCATCGGCGGCACGGTGGGCGGCGGCTTTGGCGGCAAGGTGGATACGCTCACCGAACCGCTCTGCATCCTCGCTGCCATGCTGACCGGGCGCCCGGTGCGCTATGTGTTCGGTCGCGAGGAAGAGATGCAACACGGCCCGCCCCGCGGCGCCGAGCGCATCTATATCAAGGACGGCGTGATGCGTGACGGCCGCGTCGTGGCGCGCAAGGTTCGCGCTTATTTCGACAGCGGCGCCTATACGCGGCTCTCCAGCTATGCCGCTGTCAAATGCGCCGCGCACCTTCCCGGTCCCTACACCATCCCCAATGTCTATGGCGACATCTATTGCGTGTTCACCAATCGCACGCCGGCGACCGCGATGCGCGGCTTCGGCGTCACCGCGATGGATTTTGCCATCGAATGCCAGATGGACAAGCTCGCACATTTCGTCAGCATGGACCCGATGGAGTTCCGCATCCTCAACGCCTATCGCGACGGCGACATGAAGGCGCACCGGCGCGAGGCCAAGAACACGGCGTTGATCGAGTGCGTGCAGGTCGCTGCCGAAAAAGCCAAATGGCCGCTGCGCGAGGAGTTCAAGCGCGCCTCGTCGCGGACGGATGGCGG
>JBATYU010000635.1:0-4217 GCA_049674245.1 Bradyrhizobium sp.
CCAAAGACCTGCCGGAGCTAATTCGACCGCCGGACCCAACCCGTCAAAATCACTGTGCAAAGCCACTAGTATGGGTCAAATATGCCGGGGTCGGCCCGGCACGACTCCGGAACTTGCTAGACCAAAAATCGTTCCCGCCCGGGTGGCCCATTTCGGCCAGTCGCGGATTTAGGGCTGAAGGACCTGGTGCCGGTCGGCCCCCCTCTCGATTTTTAGATTGTCTTTGAGATCCGCCTCGGCCTGCGTTCAGTACTGGCCCGCGGTCCAACCTCGCCGACGATGTTCCGTGTATCTATACCAGTAAGGCCATCCGGGACCATTGGAAGCCCAGAATGGCCCTAACTCATCGTGGTAAGGCCTACAGATTTGCCGACAGCCGTAGTAGCCGCACCGCTCACGGCAGATCAACCCGGCATCAGCTGAGGTTGACCAAATTGCACAAATGCTGAGAGCTACAAGCATCGCTACACTACGCATCGAAATCTCCCCGTGGCGTCTTTCCCGCCGCCTAATCCTAGGGGCATTTCACCGTCCGGCCTAGGGCCATGGGGCCCTCACGCGCACGCACCAGCTAACGCGGCCTCCTGAAAATTCGGTTTTGGGGTATAATACCTGCGGGCATGCTGCGGATGTACCAGCGCCCAAAATAGCGCGCCATGGGCCTTAAGCCTGCCGGCGCGTTATTCGTTATGGCCCCTGCGCTCGGCCTAAATCCTCGCCAGCGTCCGTTGAACCTGCATCGCCGACCATTTGCCCTGACCGCGAGCCGTTGGGATGCTTGCCTGGTTGAGGCCATCGGCAACGGCTCTCAATGACTCAGCGCCGCCGGCCAGTAGCTCCGCGATGATCGGGGCGAGTGTCTGCCGCCCTGGAAGCCGCGCGTTCACGCGGCGCCTCGGCAGCCAGCTTGCGCGCCTTTGCGGATGGCGTCGCGCCGCGATCCCCGCCCAGCTTTGTCCCCTGGCGCTTAGCGGCAGCGAGAGCTTCCTTAGGCCTCGCCGAATTCCTGAAACCAATAAGCCAGCGTCGCTGCAAAGGGTAAACCTTCAAAGGGATCGGGAAATGGAGATTCAGTCGTCAGCATCGCTAAACTCAACGTCCAAGCGTTCGGATTCAACTTCCAATATGGGCTTGGCGCCAATCATGGCTTTGGCCTGCTGCACTAAGCGACCCGGAACCACCATCGCTGTCACAGTCCATCATGTCGGCCCTGTCGAGGTCGCAATATTCGAATTTAAATTGCCGTTCGGCTGACGATATCTAGCCGCCACCGCGCGCAGCCTTGCCGAACGATCTTCGCATGTCGACTACAACGCCACCGAGATCGGGAGGCGAGAGAATTATACGGCACTACCTTTGAGCGATTTGGTCCGCAAGGGCGGCTCATAGTTTTGGCTCTCTCCAACCATTGAAGCGTCCCCGGATGTGCCCAAATAAACCCTAAAGGCGACCGCCAATTATAAAGACGGGCGTGAGGAAATATATGTGAGTTGGTATAATGAAACCTCGTGATCTCAAATCGATGTCCACCGACGAGCTTTGGTCCCTTCACGAAAGAGTCACCTCAGTCTTGGCACGCAAGATATCGGCCGAGAAAGGTCGGCTTGAGCAGCGATTGCGACAGCTTGGCCAGGGCGCGCCTATGAGCGACGAGCATGTGAGCCGCGCACGGCGCCCGTACCCCAAAGTGGTTCCGAAGTTTAGGAATCCCACGCGACCGTCCGAGACTTGGGCGGGTCGCGGGAAACAGCCACGCTGGCTCACTGCACAACTTAGGTCCGGAAAAAAAATCGACGCTTTCCGAATTAAATCGTCCGACCACGGTCGTCGGCACCCGCACTAATCGATGCGGCTGAGAACGTTTGCGCATCGCAATATTTTTTAAGTGCAAACAGTTACTCTTTATCAACCGCTCGCCTTCTGCGCATGATTTGGCGTTGGGGAATCAAATCATGATTGGGGCGATCATGAAGCGCAGCAACATTGAGATATTGTCGACCGAGGAGTTGTGGGTCTTGCACTAGAGGGGGCGCTCCATCGTAGCAGACGATGACATCGCAATCTTCTCGAACGCTAGCTGCGCTCCAGAGACAAGCAACATCAAGTTGTCTTTGTTAAGGAATAACGCTGAGGAGCAGAGGGCTTTCAGCGTTCGTAAAGACGAACCATGGGGCCCCCTTCGGCGGATATACGCGGGGGGCCTCACGGGACCAGCCGCGAAGGCGCCCACGCTAACCGTACGCAGTAATTGCGAAAAATCCTCCTTTAAAACCAAGGTTCCAACGCAATGAAGAAAAGTGCTACATTCATACCGGGGTTAGGAGAGTTTGATGTTGCGGGCGCCGTTCGTTGGAGTGCTACTGTTCGTTGGCCCATTCTTGAGCACGTCTTGGGCTCAAAATAAAACTGAGCCCACCGATGGTGGGCCACTCTTCCCGGGTACATCACAAATTACATTTCAGTGGGATTATTCCTGCCCGGGCGGCAAAGCTTGCTCATTCATTTGTCCGGGAGGAGGAGCGAGCCACGTCATCAAGTTGAGGATGTACTTGGGGACGATACCTGTCGGTAGTACCCAAAACGCGCCGGCTGTGATTTACGATTTCTCTACGATAGAAATTCCGCATGCGCGCGGCTTCAGCGTAAGTGTTGGGCTCGGCACTTTATCATGCCAAGTTAATGGCATGATGTCAGATTATTCTGGTCCACCGACGGACGAAGTGGCCCGCGCGCAAGAAGACGCACTGAAAAAACAATCCTCGACGCATTGAGAGTTGGCCGATCAACTCACTACGCGTCTGGCCTGAGTTCAGCCTGACAAATGATGGTAAATTCTTTCTTAATATGCGCTTTCAATAGTGCCTCGCGTGCCATGGGCTAGTGCCACGGGCTTATGGGGTTGTTAGATGAAACCGACCTGATCCACGTCAACACCAGACTTGCAGGCACTCGGCATCGACCGCGATCTTCACGCCGGCGCGTCCCTGCTGCGGCAGCATGGCACACCGTGAATCGCACCCCGCCAAACACGGTTCAGTGCCTCGGTTTTTTCTTCGAGGGTGGATTGCTCCGATCATGTCAACGGAAGTTCACCGCGATGCGGATGTCAGACCACTGTTCGATCGGGAACGGATGCCGGCACCTGTCCGTAGACGTTTACGCAATGTTCGGATGTTTGGCGCAAACATTCTCTCGCTGGGGGATTCGATATGGAGTATCCCCGATGAGTTCTCTTGAACGGCGGCTTGCCGCCGTCACCAGCAGGACAGCTGATCTTATTGCGCAGTTAATCGAATTGAACAAACTACGCGACCGACTTAGGAAAGCACAACTGGCGTGGAGATCGCGGCGGATAGAGCGCCGACAAAAACCGCGCCGTTAAGAGGCGCCCCCAGCTTGGCAGCCCCTCCATCATTTCCAAACGGGATACCTCAGGGCCACGGTCGAACACACCACCCCGAGGTGGTGGCGGAATTTCTTTGTCGTTCTGGATCGGTCGACGATAACTCTCGAGTGTTACACTTTGAGCAGACGCTAAGGGCGCGATCTTCTTCGATCGACACATTGCTTAACTATCGGTGCTTGCGATCGCCCGGCAAGTCTGCGCCGGGCTTTTCGTTTGAGGGATCGGTTTTCAAACTGCGCGTGGCCTTGTCTAGCGGCCCGGCGCGCGGTCAGTTGAGGACGGCACGCGCCGGGCCTGACCATTCCCCCAAGACTACGCCTTTCCAGATGCTCTGCCTCAAGCCGTGATATGTAAGCTGGCACGTTTCGCCCTCAAGTTGCTGATCTTTAAAGAAAAAAACGGCCCGAACAACCTTCGCAAATATTGTTATGTGGAGCAAAGCGGCCTAACGTGAACTTCCATTCGCAACGGCGAGACACTTCCAAAGTTATTGTGCCCTGTTTCAGCGTCAATTTAGTCAGTTGGAGTTTCAATGAGATCTCTTCAGCGGCGCCTTGAAGCCGTCACCGACACGACTGCGAATTTGATTGCGCAGTTACGCCAATTGGAGGGACTACGCGAGCGGGTCAGGAAAGCAGAACTAGCCCTGAGATCGCGACGGGCAAACCGCAGAAAAAGAACGGGCATTCCGCGGCTTAAACCCAGAATCCCGCTTACACCGACGCTGATTCGATCCGAAAATCGTTGATCTGTTTCCCCGACTTAAGCTGTGCCGTCAGCCAGCGTGGCTTCTTCCCGCGGCCCGTCCAGG
>JBATYU010000636.1:0-3926 GCA_049674245.1 Bradyrhizobium sp.
CATCGTGCCTTTGTGGTATTCGTTGGGCCCAAACACGTTGAAGAATTTCAAGCCCGCCCATTGCGGCGGCAATTTCTCGGCCCGCGCCACGCGCTCGGCGACCGCCATGTCGAACAAATGCTTGCTCCAGCCGTAGAGATTCATCGGCCGCAGCGCTGTCAATGCCGCGATCGACGGGTCGTCGCGAAAGCCTTGCGCGCCGTCGCCATAGGTCGCGGCCGACGAGGCGTGGATGAACGGCGTTGCGCTTGTCGTGCACCAGTCGAGTAGCCGCATCGACAGCCGGAAATTGGTTTCGATGACGAGATCGCCGTCGGTCGCAGTCGTCTCGGAGATGGCGCCGAGATGGATGATGGCGTCGAGCTTCCGGCCCCTCAGCCATGCGGGCAGCTCCGCCGGCGGCACCACGTCGGCGAGCTGCCGCTTGGCGAGATTGCGCCATTTGCCGTCCTGGCCGAGCAGATCGCAGACCACGACATCGGAACGGCCCGCGTCATTCAACGCGGCCACAACGTTCGATCCGATAAAACCGGCGCCGCCGGTCACCAGCAACATTCCGTCCCCTGCCTTGATTACGCCCGAGCGAGGTTTGCCCCACTCCTGCTTGGCAGGCAACTTGGCTTTGTTGGCCGTGGTGAAGATGGACCGGCCGCTTTACCTGCCGATTGGGAGCGGTTACCGACAGGACCCATCGATCGCGCAGTCTGACGCAAAAGAATGAATATTAATTCAACTAATAATGAGATGGAAGATCCGGGCGATACCCGCCCGATCCTTATCATTCCTTATATGTGGATCGGCGATTTCGTGCGCGGCCACACGGTGGTGCGCGTCCTGAAAGAGCGCTGGCCCAACCGCCCGGTTGACCTCCTGACCAGCTCCCTATGCGCGCCGCTGGTCGACTACATGCCCGGCGTCCGCTCCGGGATCGTTTGGGATCTGCCGCGCAGCCGGCTTGCAGTGGCCAAACAATGGGCGCTGGCGGCGCAGCTGCGCGCTAGGGGTTACGGCACTGCGCTGGTGCTCCCCCGCACCTGGAAATCGGCCATTGCGCCTGTTCTGGCCGGGATCCCCGAACGGGTGGGTTTCGTCGGCGAAGCCCGCTTCGGCATGCTCAACCGCTGGCGTTGGGGCGAAAAGGCCCTGCCCCGCTTCATCGACAAGAACGCCGCTCTGGCGCTGCCGGACGGCGCCCCTTTGCCCGCGGAATGGCCGGTTCCGCAGCTTCAGGTTCCACCTGGGGAAGCCGAACGCTGGCGCCAGACCAACGGGCTTGGCACAGGAAGTGCCGTGGCATTGGCGCCCGGCTCGGTCGGCGCCTCCAAGCGGTGGACCTATTATCCGCAGGCCGCGCGGCTGCTCGCCGAGCAGGGCCTCGACGTCTGGGTGGTCGGCGGTCCCGGCGAAAAGGCGCTAGCGGGGGAAATCGTGGCCGCCGGCGGCCCCCGCGTTCGCGACCTCACCGGCGCCGATCTGCGCAACGGTATCTTGGCGATGGCGGCGGCCAGCGTGGCGATCTCGAACGATTCCGGCCTGATGCATATCGCTGCCGCCCTGGGGACACCGACCATGGGCATTTTCGGTCCGACCAGCCCTTATCATTGGGCCCCGCTGAACGGCCTCGCCGCGACTGTTTTGACCAAAACCAGCGTGCCGTGCCAACCCTGCCACCGTCCGGTCTGCACCATGAACCACCATCGCTGCATGCGCGACATCTTACCTTCCGACGTCGTCGAAACCGCGCAGCGCGTGCTGAGCGAGGCGGCCGCTCGCAGGGCGCATTGATCAAACCGAAACTTGCGCCATCGCGAAGCGGTCATTACCAAGGCTGACAATCGCAAACCCTGACGGTGCGTCTTGAGCCAGGACATTATCGCAAGCCATCTCAAACAGTCGCTCGCAGCGTTCGAGCGCACAACGAAGGATGCCGCGACGCTGGCGGCCGCGCGCAAGATCGCCGATGCGATCATTGCGGCGCTCCGGCACGGCCACAAGCTCCTGATCGTCGGCAATGGCGGCAGCGCCGCGGATGCCCAGCATATCGCTGCCGAAATCGTCGGCCGCTACAAGAAGGACCGGCCCGCCTACGCCGCGATCGCGCTCACCACCGACACTTCGGCGCTGACGGCGATCTCGAACGATCTCGGCTACGACAAGGTGTTTGCGCGGCAGGTGGAAGGCCTGGGGGCGCGCGGCGACGTGCTGCTGGCGCTGTCCACCTCGGGTCGTTCGCCGAACATTCTGGCGGCGCTGCGCATGGCGCGCGAACGGGGCCTCGTCACGATCGGGTTCACCGGCAGCAAGGGCGGAGCGCTGGGTACGGTCTGCGATCACGTTTTGATCGCGCCCAGCGACGACACGGCGGTAATCCAGCAGATCCATCTTGCGGTCGGCCATGGCATCTGCGAGGAGATCGAACAGGCCTTGATGCGCGGGCCTCCGCGCAAATGAGCGGTAACAATCCTGACCGTTCCGTTCAAAAGCCCGCCGCCTTCCTTGACCGTGACGGCGTCATCAACCACGACGACGGCTATATGGGCACTCGCGACCGCATCCGCTGGATGCCGAACGCGGCGAAGGCGATCCGCCGGCTGAACGCTGCCGGATATTTTGTGTTTTTCTTCACCAATCAATCGGGCGTGGCGCGCGGCTTCTTCACGGAGAAGGAAGTCAACACGCTGCATGACTGGATGCGCGCCGAGCTTGCCGCACACGGCGCCGTCATCGACGACGTCAGATATTGCCCGCATCATCCCGATGGGGTCGTGGCCGGCTATCTCGAGGATCATCATTGGCGCAAACCTGCGCCCGGCATGATTCATGATCTGATGGCGCATTGGCCGGTGCGCCAGCAAGGCAGTTTTGTCATTGGCGACCGGGCGACCGACATCGTGGCGGCGGAAGCCGCGGGTCTACCGGGCTTCTTGTTTGCCGGCGGCGATCTCGACGCGTTCGTCGCGGATGTGATGGCTCAGACCAGCCTGCGATAAACGTCCGCGATCGCGTTCGCCTCGGCGTTGAGACTGAATTTATCCAGCACGCGCGCGCGAGCCCGCTCGCCCATCGCGACGGCTGAAGCCGGATCGCGCATCAGCGGCTCAAGGGCTGCGACCAGCGCCTCGATGTCTCCCGGCGGCGTCAGCACGCCGGTGACACCATCCTCGACCACGAATTCGGCAGCTCCCGCGCGCGATGCCACCAGCGCCGCCCCTGCCGCCATCGCCTCGATCAGCGTCAGCCCAAATCCCTCATTGCGCGAGGTGAACGCGTAGATCGTCAGCCGCCGATACCAGCGCTGTACTTCTTCGATTTCCAGTTCGCCGGTGATGACAATGCGCGATTGCAGGCCCGCGGCCTCGATCCGCCGGCGCAGATCACCGGCAAAACCCTGTTGCTCCGGCACGATCGCGCCGACGAGAACGGCGGTGAAATCAGGATAGCGCGGCACGAGGGCGCACATCGCCTCCACGAACACGTCGCTGCCCTTCTGCGCGCGCACCCGGCCGAAGCAGCCGATCGCGTAGCGGCCCGGAAGTGCTACTTCCGCGAACGCCGCAGCGCGATCCGCCGGCGGCGAATATACGTCGGTGTCGACGCCGTGCATGATGACGGTCGCTTCGCGCTTGAGGAACGACGCCGACAGCTCGCTGGTTGCGATGATCGCGTCCATCTGGGAGATCAGCCAGCGCGTGATCCAGCTGTGATGCCGTTGCGCGGCCGAGGTGAACACGAGTTTCAACGGCCAGCCCAGCGATCGCAGCAAGACGCCGGCGATCATCTCGTTGTTGCGCCGCGCATGCCAGATCAGGGAATTGCGGCGGCGCCATAATTTCAGGAGGTCCGTCACGCCGATCCGCGCGATGCCATCGGGCGCATTGGAACCGAGCCAGCCTGCACGAAACATTTTCGCAAGCTTCGGAGACACC
>JBATYU010000637.1:0-2792 GCA_049674245.1 Bradyrhizobium sp.
GCAGGGGCCTTGGTGTAGGTGCGCGCGGGTATGTCCGCCGCGAACGCGGGCGCAGCGAAAGCCAAAACCGCGGCTGCGCCGAGCAAAACTCTCTTCATCGGAATTCCCCGTTATTGTCGGTGGCGACAACAGTCAAACAACGTGGCCTCAGTTTGGTTGCTTCGCGGCGATGTCGGACCTGTGATCGCGAGCCGACTATGGCGATGAAACCACAACGGCTTTTGGTCCCGCGAGGCCATTTCGCCCGTAAAGATAGGTATTCGCCTTGGGGATTTGTCGGGACCCGTGGCCCACTGGTTCAAAGCTCGCCGAAATTTGATCGGGGTTCCATCGGCGCCCGAAATGGAACATTAGCGCGAGCTGACCTTTCTTCGAATCGTCATCCCGCTCTATTTTTTTGTTTGAGCATGATCTCCGCGCAAACGCGTTCCGCGTTTGTTAGCGAAGGGAAAACCGGGACCCACCCGTCGGGTCGTAGCCCGAGGGCATGCTTTTTCCGGATCATGCTCTATCGCTGCATCTTTTCCATCTCGGGGAACGGCGCGTACGCCGCGCCGGCGCAGACCTCGCCGGCATTTTCAACCAGGCGATCGAGCCGGCCACTGACGAACATCACCGCGCGTTCGCGCATCTCGCGATAGGCTCCGTCGGATTCGCGGGGATAGAAACGCAGGCAACTGACATAGCGCAGCCGCCCCCCTACCGTGCGCTGCACCGGCTCGGCTATCTCGGCGTTGCGCACGCCGACGGGATTGTTGAGGTAGGTCCGCATGAAGGCCAGCAATTCGGGGCGATAATTATTCGGGTATCGCTGGGCGGCTGCATCGCTGTCTTCCACAAAGGAAGTGGTTCGGCTTTCGTCGTTGCCGAGACATCCCGCCAATGCGATCGGCAGCAGCACTATCGCAACGTGCCTTGCTGATATCCCCACGTTTCGCTCGTCTGTTAAAAGGTGATGCGTCACGGTTGTTTTAGACCCTCGCTAAATGAAAGGGAAACCGCTTTCGGTTCACGCTGATCTCAAAGGCAAGCACCGGCCCGCTGCCATCGGGGGAAGCAATGGCGGACGGACCGGGCCTGATATCCGCTGGCGCGGCGGGGGCAATGTGGAACGAACCGCGCCGTGCGGATCGGTATCAGCCGCGCTTGGCCGCGGGAGCAGCCGGCTTGCTCGAGACCTTATGCGTCTTGAGCGAGGTCATCTTGTTGTGGGAACCATGATGCTTGACGTGATGGCGGCCATGATGGCGGCTCATATTGGCATTGGCGTTCATCACGCTCGGCTTGGCCTTCGCGGTGTTGGCCGCAGGGGCCTGCGTGGTCTTGGCGGCGGGCGCCTGCACGGTTTTGGCGGAATTGGCGAACGCCGGCGCGGCGATGACGGAAACTGCGAGAAGTGCGGCGGAGATGGTTTTCAGCATGGTCGTCTCCTCTTTCAAACGGGATCTCGAGGTGACCGGCCGCATGGCCGGGCTCTTCGATCATGCGAACGACCTTAACCGTACCCCGCTGAACCCTCCCTGAAGCGCAACGACTGACTTCGTTCATCTGCATGACATGTTCGTCATGTTCGAAAAGAGGCTGTCAAACGGGAATGTTTGACGGCCACGGGTGTTCAAGTCTGCAGGACCAGGTGTAGAATCATCTACCGAAGATCAGGAGAAATGCATGAACAAGTCAGCCGTAAGGCTCTTGGCGCTCGCGATGTTTTCGCTTGCGCTGGTTGCAGCGCCGCTGCTTTCGACGGCTTATGCCGCAGGCGGCGACAATCCGGCTCCGCCGCCCTCCGACTCCTCAAAGGACAAGAAGAAGAACGACAAGAGTTCGAGCATTGACGACCCGAAATTCCTCGCCGGCTATCGCACGGCCTACGCTACGATCTATGACCGCAGCGATTACGCCGCGGCGATCGAACAATTGAAGGCGCTGGGCCACGACGACCGCGCCGACGTCGCCAATCTGATCGGCTACTCCTACCGCAAGCTCGGCGACTACAAGCTCAGCCAAGTATGGTACGAGCGCGCGCTGAAGGCCGACCCGAACCATGTGCGGACCTGGCAGTATTACGGCCTTTGGCAACTCGAGCAGGGCAACCGCGACCAGGCGCAATATCATTTGAACCGGATCGCCCAGCTTGCCGGCACCGACAGCGCGGAATACCGCTCGCTCGCAGCCGCCTTGGAAAAGCCGCCCGGCGCTGGCCTTGTCTACTGATCTTCACAACGTCAACAGGAGCGATGCATGAGCAAGTTTGCGACCAAGCTTTTGACGCTGGCGGCGTTCTCGCTGGCGCTGGCGACAGCGCCCGTCATCACCGCCGTTTACGCCGCGCCCGACGATAACGCCCCGGCGCCCTCCACCTCCACCACCAAGAGCAAGGGGAAGAAGAAGTCCGAGATCACCCCGGGCAGCGAATACGCGGCATTCGCCAACGGCTATCGGGCGGCCTACGCCACGATCTACGACCGCCACGACTATGCGAACGCGATCGAACAGTTGCAGACGCTCGGTCACGACGACAGCGCGGCCGTCGCCAATCTGATCGGTTATTCCTATCGCAAGCTCGGCGACTACAAGCTCAGCCAAGTCTGGTACGAGCGCGCCCTGAAGGCCGATCCGAACCACGTCAAAACCTGGCAGTATTACGGGCTGTGGCAGGTCGAGCAGGGCAACCGCGATCAGGCGCAATACCATCTGAGCCGGATCGCCCAGCTCGTCGGCACCAGCAGCGAGGAATATCGCTCGCTCGCCGAAGCCCTCGAGAAGCCGCCGGGGACGGGCCTCGTCTACTA
>JBATYU010000638.1:0-6611 GCA_049674245.1 Bradyrhizobium sp.
TTGCGCAATTTCTTTCGGGATGAGCTTTTCAGCGCCTTTTCCATGTAGGCGTTGAAGCTGCCATATCCGATGTCGAGCATTGTCATCGGCATGCTCGGCGCACGCGCGAAGCCGCGTTGCACGAAGCAGTGAAGTACTCTGCGATAGCGAGAAGGAAATTCCTTCAGCACGATGAGTTGCGCGTTAAGCGATCTCGCTTGCTTGACGATGCCGTTCGACAAGGCTTCCGCGACGATGTCGAGAGGCACAGTTTCAGTAGCTGCGAGGTGAGCCTCGCCGGCGGAACAACCAACCATCAAAGCGCGCAGTTTAAGGAAGCGCGGATAGAATCGTCGGACCAGCGAAATCCACTGAATTCGTTCAGTGCCAAGCCCTTCGAGAATATCCTGATCGACGAGGAAGAACGGTTGGATCGCTCGTACATGGCCGTTGTTATCAACAATCGCAAAATATCGGTACTCGAAGTGACCCCGGAGAGTATCGTCCAGGATCTCGTAATACCGGTAATCTTTTCGCTGGTCGGCGAAAGTAGACGTCCAAGGCGCGCATCCGGACAATTCGGCACGCGACACAACGGAAATCGAGAACGATTCACGGCGCACGCTGGAAACGCCCGGAATAATAGCGCTCATTTCTCCACTCCGCAGGGCTCCAATGGGATTCATAACCCCGTGCGGCGCTAGTTATTTCACGCCTCTTCAGTTTCGGCGCGGGCGTGTAAGCGAGAGTTTCTGTATTGGAATTTAGAAACTGACAACGCGCGGCTCTAAGAGCCGCGCTGTTTCGTGGTAACGGTGAAACTTACCTGATCACAGTCGGCGGCTCCGCTACTGTCGCTTACAATGCTAGCTGCATTTCGTAGCATATGGCGGATTGGTTCCACGGGAGGACTCCTAATGTCTGAGACTGTTCAGGATCACCCTTGAAGTTGAAGTCTTGAATCTGGGTGACACTCCATATGGTAGCCGGCGCGTCAGCTCAACGAACGGCCACGTGAGACCTTGCAATTTGAAACCCCAGCAGAGAGATTTAACGCCTGTGTTGCGTCAACCGGTTGAGCCGGCAACCCTGAGCGGACATGAGACGCCAATCGACACTTGGCAATTTCGTCATCACAGAATTGTTGTGCGGTATGCAGACAAACCACGCTTCCGGGCGATGTTCGAAAACCGTCGCCGAAGTTCTGGGTGGGCTGGTGAAGGCGTTCCGCGACTATCAGCAGAAGAGCGAAAGGCTTGGCGAGCTAAAAGGCTTGGCGAGCTAAAAGGCTTGGCGAGGCTAAGCGGCTCAACAAAAAACCCCGACCGTGAGGCCGAGGTCTATTGTTCACCGAAAACGAGAATTTGAATTCCCTATTTCGGGACGTCGCCGGGTTCTGATTTCACCTTGTAGTCGATGCCGCTGTCGGCCGGCGCGCTCAGCTTGACGACCTGTATGAAGCCGTAGCCCATGCCTGCATGGCACCCGCTGCAGCTCTTCATCGCCGCGGTGTAGGCAGTGTCGAACGCCTTGAAGTCCTTCGCCATGATCGCCTTGTTCACCGTCGCGAACGTGTTTTCGTAGAAATTCTTCCACGTCTTGTACTCGTCCGGCTTGGTGACGCTTGCCGGACCCATCGCGCCGTTCATGTACTTGGACATGTAGGCGGCGAGCGCCCAGTTACCACCTTTGGCCGCGAAATACATGTTCTGAAAGCGGTCACCGACTTCGCGCATGGGGATTGCGAATTTTGGAAGCACCGACCTCACCTCGTCGATCTGTTTCTGCAGGTCTTTCGGTGCATCCTGCGCAAACGCCCCGGTGCTGGCCAGAACCAATGAACTTGCGAATAAAATAGCAATGCTTCGGTCGAGTCTCGGCATAAATGTCTCCCTTTGGCAGTACTTAGGCGCTGCGAAGGCACGCAGCTTGCCCCCTCGCCAGTGCTGCCTCACGCACTGACGCGACGCCCCACTGTTGACGTGAGTCAAGGCGCTCCGCATTGATGTGAGTCAACATCAGCCCACAATTGAAACCGCTGCTACGCTACGCAGGCGAGATTCTGTGCGGGATGGACGGATTGTGATCTTCTCCAAGGGAAATAAGCTAAAGGCGTCTGCGGAAACGTATCAAGCTGCGCTATAAGTTTCCGCAGGGGTTGGGGGATAGCGTGGCAAATTGGGCGAATAGCGCCTTGCGGGTCATTGGCCTCGCGGGGATTTGTTCAGTTCTGGTCTCCGGTGGGGCAAATGCCGGCCCTCCGTTCCGGACCGATGATCCGGAGCCGGTGGAAACCGGACACTATGAATTCTATACTTTTATGGCCGGCACCCATGTGAGCGACGGCACGGTAGGTGTCGGTCCAGCCTTCGAGTTCAACTACGGCCTCATTCCTGACGGCCAATTTCACATCATTGTTCCCGCGGCGTTCAACATTCCTACCGACGGACCAAACAGTTTCGGCTACGGCGATACCGAACTCGGTTTCAAGTACCGGTTCATTCAGGAGGACAAGGACGGCTGGCGGCCGATGGTCGGTACCTTTCCAATGCTGATAGTGCCAACGGGAGGCGTCGATCGTGGGCTTGGACTAGGTCACGCGCGCTTGTTTCTCCCGCTGTGGGTACAGAAGAGCTGGGGTGACTGGCAAACCTATGGCGGCGGCGGCTACTACCTCAATCAAGACAATATGACCGGCGACAAGAATTATTGGTACGCCGGATGGCTACTTCAGAAAAAAGTGACGGAAAATCTGACGCTCGGCGGCGAAGCATACTACCAGACTGCGACTTCGATCTTCTTGAAGGACAGCGCCGGCTTTAATCTCGGCGGCGTCTATGACGTGGATGAGCACAATCACATATTGTTTTCGGCCGGTCGGGGTTTTCTAAATGCCTCAACAACTAATATGTATTCTTGGTACCTCGCTTGGCAGATCACTCGTTGATGTCTCGCAAAAAGAACGTCCCGCTCCGGCCAGCGTTCGACTAGCCCTTTTTCCTAACGCTTGCTCAACTCCTGCACCGCTGTATCTTTTCGCGGGGACATGAGAAACCGTCGCCCCCGTTCGAGTTGAAGCAGGCGAGTGCATTGGCACTACAAGGTTGGGTCTATGCAAAACCAAGGCGACCCCAAGGTTGCCCAGGATGTCCGGACTTGCCGAAGAAGATCTATGGCGGTCGATCCTGCTGCCGCAAATCGGCAACGGCCTAAGGGTCTTTCTGGCGGCCGCCATTAGCAAGGATCGCCCGGAAGAGGCGCTGGCGACGGCACGTCCGGTATGTGCCGCGGTCCACGATGGGCCGATGCGCAAATTGCTCGACGATCGGAAGCTGTGCGGAACTTGACCGGCGGACCTGATATTCGGCACGTTAATCAATTTCTGAATATCGGAACTTTCGCTTGACGGCGAGGCCAAATCAGCACTATAGCGATTTGGTCCCGCTCCTCCAGAGGGGCGCTCGCGATCGTCACGAACGTGGGGCGGGATGCGGTGGACGCGGGCTGCGCCAAAGACGAAGGCGCTATCCTGCGGACGGCCAAGGCGTGTGGTCCTGTCTTCCCGACGCTGGAGTCAAGTCTGCGATAAGAAGCGCAGGCGACGGTGGCAAAAGAGCCCGGTGTCCGGACCGGTGACCGGGGAGAGCACGTTATAGGCGTTAAAACCATTGCGCGGGGAATGCCGGGTGATTCCGGTGTGACCGTGGTGACTAACTCGTGTGCTTTTTTACTTCGCACGCGAGGCTGCGGGTGCTTCGGGCGCCCGGTATTCCCTGCGCCCTCTGATCTCTCAGGGGCAGGAATTCAAAGCAAAACTCGCGCGAAACATGCGGCGAGATCGCGAAGCTGCGGCTGTAAATGACGCTGTTTGAAATTGAATCCGAAGCAATTTGTGGGGTACACCCGCGCTACACAACGGATCGTCGTCACCCGCCAACGGGTTGCGCGAATGCGCGCCCCCGACGACCTTTGAGGCCGATCAGACTCTTCATCCGCTTGCTGGGACACGGTGCCAGCATGGGACCAAAATTCAAATTAGGACACTACCCGGCGCCAGAGCGATTTTCCTGCCCTGCGCGAATGTGCTAAGTATCACCCATGAACGACGTCGCAGACATCACACTCGGAGAAATTCTCGCCAGGCTGCGCGAGGTTGCTCCTGCGCTCAAGGCCCAGGGCGTGACCAAGCTCGCCGTCTTCGGTTCTCGTGCGCGCGGTGACGCCCGCCAAGACAGCGACCTTGATGTACTTGTCGACACGACCTCTCGCGGTGCACTGCCGCCCTTCGATCACTTCAAGGTCTTGCATTTAATCGAGGACGCCACGGGCCTCCGGGCGCAGATATCGATACGGGAACTGCTGAAACCGCGCATTGCCGAACGGATCGCCGACGATTTAATCGAGGTGTTCTGAATGCCGCCAACCGTCGAGGACCGGCTGCGCGACATTCTGGAAGCCATTACCGAAATCGAGCAGATGCTTGCAGGCAGCAGCCTTGACCTGTTCACCGCTGATAAGATGCGTCGTATGGCGACCGAGCGTTACCTCGAAGTGGTTTGCGAGGCTGCGCGAAGGCTTACTGATGAAGTCAAAGAAGACGCACCGAATATCGAGTGGCAGAAAATGATCGATTTCGGAAATGTGTTGCGGCACGCCTATCACGCAACCAAGGTCGATACCGTCTGGGACATCGTCCAGAATGATTTGCCGCCCTTGAAGGCTTTCGTGAATCGCAAGATCACGATGCCTCGGACATGAGCGGTGCTGATACGCTGAGCGAACACGAAATCCGGGGCAGGCGTCACCTTCGCTTCCGGACGTCGCGGAGTTTATCATCGGGCGCGCGCTCGCCTGACACGCTCAAGATGACGCCTGTGTGTAACGTATCTTCCTAAATCGGCGACCACCCACGCCCCCTCGCCTGCCACGCCTCGCCGTTGTAAAGCAAGACATGACCCGGCCGAACGCCCCCACCGACATCATCGCCCTCGCAAAAAATCTCCGCGCCGGCCACTGCGCGGCGCTGGCGCGCGCGATCACGCTGATCGAAAGCAGGCGAAGCGACCATCAGGCAGCGGCGCGCGACCTCGTCCAGGCGCTGTTGCCGGATACCGGCAAGGCGGTGCGCGTCGGCATCACCGGCTCACCGGGCGTCGGCAAATCCACCACCATCGACGCGCTCGGCATGTTCCTGATCGCGCGCGGCCACAAGGTCGCGGTGCTCGCGGTCGACCCTTCGTCGGCGCGCACCGGCGGCTCTATCCTCGGCGACAAGACGCGGATGGCGCGGCTTTCCGCATCCGATCACGCCTATATCCGGCCCTCGCCCGCCTCCGGCACGCTCGGCGGGGTTGCGGCGAAAACCCGCGAGGCGATGCTGTTATGCGAGGCGGCCGGCTTCGACGTGGTGCTGGTCGAGACTGTCGGCATCGGCCAATCCGAGACCGCGGTCTGCGACATGACCGATTTTTTCCTGGCGCTGATGCTGCCCGGCGCCGGCGACGAATTACAAGGCATCAAGAAGGGCCTGGTCGAGCTCGCCGACATGATCGCAGTCAACAAGGCCGACGGCGACAATCTCAAGCGCGCCAATCAGGCGGCCGCAGACTATCGCAGCGCGCTGCATATCCTCAATCCGCGCTCGGAGCATTGGCATCCGCCGGTGGAGACCTATTCGGCTCTGACCGGCAACGGCATCGCAAAGCTCTGGCAGAAGATCCTGGATCACCGCACCGCGATGAACGCTTCGGGCGAATTCGCCAAACGACGGCGCGAGCAGCAGGTGAAATGGATGTGGTCGATGCTGGAGCAGCGTATGCTGGCGCGGCTGCGCACGGAGCCGTCCACTCGCGGCAGGGTAAGGAAGATCGAGTCTGAAGTGGCCGACGGCCGCGTCACACCGTCGGTTGCCGCCGAACAGATCGCGGAGATGCTGAAGTGAGCGACAGGCTCCGCATCCTCATTACCGGCTTCGGCCCGTTTCCCGGTGCGCCTTACAACCCGACAGAGCCGCTGGTGGCGCGGCTATTGCGCCTGCGTCGTCCGGCGCTCGACGATGTCGAGCTCGCTGGCCACATTTTTCCGGTAACTTACGCAGCGGTCGATCGACAGTTGCCGGAGTTGCTGGCGAAGCATCGTCCGCAGGCGCTCTTGATGTTCGGGCTCGCGGCGCGGACGCCTTACTTGCGGATCGAGACCCGCGCCCGCAACGCGGTCACCACGATCTGGCCCGACGCGGAGCATGCACGGCCGCGCAAGGGATCGATCGCGCGCGATGAAGGCGCCATGATGTTCGGCTCGCACACCGCCAAATTGCTGCGCGCGGCGCTTTCTACCGGCATCGATGCACGCGCCTCGCGCAACGCCGGCAGTTATCTCTGCAACTATCTGAGCTGGCGAGCGATCGAGGCCGCATCCGGGGACAACGGACCGGCGCTTGCCGCGTTCGTGCACATACCGCTGCTCGCGCGCAGCGCAGAATCGCGGCGCAAGGGCAAGGTGCACCGCGTCACGCTGGAAGAGCTGGTCGATGCCGGCGAAGCGATGCTGCTGGGGATGATGAGACTGACACGAGTTGCGGTACGCCATTAACCCTACCCCAAACAATCGCGGTGCTTCGTCCTCCCCTTCAC
>JBATYU010000639.1:0-3874 GCA_049674245.1 Bradyrhizobium sp.
TCTTCAGCTCGCATGGCGGAATAGCGAAGCGTATTCCGCCATTCAAGCAGCGTTCGGCGCAATACGTCGCGCTGTTGCGCCGGACAGGGCTTGGCCGGGATGACGTACAGCATGTGGGGCGGATTAGCGAAGCGTAATCCCCCAACTTCTTCCTTGCATCGGCGGGTTACGCCAGCCGCTAACCCGGTCTACGACCTCACCGGGCTCCTTTGATTCCACCTGTCCAGTCCCGTTTCAAAAAACATTTCCGTTCCGGCCCGACCCAAATCACCACTAGATCCGCCGCCGTCCCGCCTCACATGAGGGGCGTTTCGCGATCGTCACGGACGTTGGGTGCGGGATGCGGTGGACGCGGCGACGTCAAGCGACGAATGACGTTGATCTGCGGACGGCGAAGTCGTGTGGTCCTGGCGCCCCAACGCTGGCGTCAAGTTTTCGCGGAATTATCCGTGAGAGCGACGGTGGCAAAAGAGCCCGGTCACGGGGGAGAGCGCCAAGGAAACCGTTAAAACCATCGCGCAGGGAATGCCGGTTGATGGCGGCGTACCTGCGGTGACTTTAAGCTCATTTGCTTTTTCATTTCGCACGTGAGGCTATGGGTGCAAGCTGCGCACCCGGCATTCCCTGCGCCCTCGGCCCAGAGATCAGCCAAGGACTGGCCGAGGTCGTCGTGCGAGGAAACGGGCGGCGATTTTGCCGTCGGCGGGCATCACACTCTCAGACGTGTTTTGACCGCAGCGACGGCTTTGCCCACGAGTAAGGCTTCGGAACACTCGGTCTCACGTGCACAAGAAGCCTTCTACCTCGCTCTCGGCCCAGGCGAGAGTCTTTTCCATGGGTTCGCCCTGCATGTGGCGCACGGTCATCTTGGTCATAACGCCCTGCGTAAAGATCTGCGCTGCGATCTTGGGCGGCGCGGGTGCGCCCGCGATCGACAAGATCTGGTGGTGGTACGGGTTCGGATAGTGGTAAAGAGTGCCCTTCGGTGGTCCTTCCTCGGCCCAGATCTTCAGCGTCGAGAATTTAGTAAAGGGCGGCAGGTCAAAACCGCCGCTTGCCGTAACAAACTGCTCGATGGCCGATGGTTGCGAGAGGTGCACCAGCAGGCTTTTGGCGGCCGCCTTGTTCTTGCTGAAGTTCCAGATGCCCCAGAAGAACGGCAAGCACGGCGCAAAGCGTCCTTTGGGCCCAGCGGGCATGCCGTGAGTCCAGCACTGCTCGGCGACTTGTGGTGCGTCGCGCTTCGCGACCGCCCAGGCGCTCGGCGGGTTCAAAATTAGCGTGCCGCGGCCCGAAATCAGCCACTTGTTGTTGGAGGCGTTGTCCCACGACGGGGCCTCCCGCGGGAAGAACCGGGCAAGCCTTGTGCAATAGTCCAGCGCCTGGCGCACGGGGTCGCTCTTGACCGTGATCGTCCCTTCGGCATCGACGAGCTCGGCGCCAAAGCACTGGAAGAACGCACCCGCGGCACAAACCGAATCCTCCGTCGTGCCGAGCCCAATGCCGAAGGGGAATCCGGCCTTGTGACATGCCTCTGCTGCCTTGACGAACGTATCGAGCGTCCAAGCGTCAGCCTTGGGCGGCCGGCCGGCCGGGTACATGGCTTGGACGTCGATACCGGCGTATTCCTTCATCAGGTCTATGCGCGAGCAAGGCCCCTGGATCTGATTGCCGATCGTCGCCGGCACCGCAAGCCAATGGTCTTGCGTTCGACCGAGATAGGTCGCGATGTCGGTCACAGGGCCGTTCTGCTTGATCAACTCGGTCATCACATCGTTGACCGGCTCGAGGCTCAACGCGTAATCGTGCGGAGACCAAGTCGTCATGTACAAGATGTCGTGGCCCGACCTGGCTTGCGCCTCGGCGGCAAGGGTGAGCAGTAGCTTGTTGCCCAAGTTAGTAAAGCGGTCGATCTGCACCTCGACCTTTTCCTGGGCGGCCCATTCCTCGATCAGTGACGTGCTCGCAACATTTGCGCCCGGCACCCAATGGTCCCAAAAGCCGACCGTTAGTTTGCCGGCCGCATATGAGCCGCGGACATGCGGCATTGCGACCAGGGCTGTGGAGGCGGCGGCCGTAGCGAGAAAACGCCGTCGTGTGGGTTTGCTCGTGCGCATGGTGTGCTCTCCCCTCTGCGTCGGAAAGCTCGAACGCGCCATTGTTATTGTTCGGTTCTCGACGGTACGGTCAAAGCAGCTTGCGCATTCGGCATCCGTCGCTCCGAAGCTTAGGCCAAGTCCATCGGCTTTGTTAGTGACAATCCAGAAGCGCAACGCGTTGGCGAAAGTGGCCATGTCCGGATCTGGCGCCACAGGCAGACGTCAAGCTGCCGCACAAGTCACGAAGGCTCACACGGCCTATCCACGTGTCTCCGTGATGTGCATTGGACAGTACAATTGACCGATAGAATTTCCGGTTAGTCGGACTTGATGGGTGGAAAAAATCAGCGCAGGGTCAGCCGGGTGACGATCTGGCTGAGGGTCGAGTAATATGACTGCCACATCGATAGGCCGAATAGTCGTGCCGTCCGTCGCGCTTATTGCAGCATGCGGTGCAGCACTTGTCTTCGGCATCACGCACATACAGCGCGAGCCACCGGTTGAAACGAGCGCCGCAGCCGCGGCGCCGACGGTTTCGCCACCTGCGGCGAGCGCTCGAGATGAGAGCTCGGCCACGCTCACAACGGCGCAAGCTGAAGCAAACGCCGTGGCAGCTGAACTTGCCGTTTCGCGACGCTCGCCGGTCACCGATGAGCCTGTGCCTGTCTTCGACATTGCCCGCGTTGAGCGAACGGGTGACGCAGTCATCGCTGGCCGGGCAGCGCCAGGCGCGATTGTGGAACTGTTGCGAAACGGCGAGCGCCTTGATGAAGCGGCGGCAGATCGATCTGGACAATTCGTTATGGTCCCTCCCCGCCTGCCTCCTGGGGATTACGAGCTGACATTGAGGTCTAGATTGCCCGACGGCACGCTGGCAACATCCAAACAGGGCGTGATGGTTGCATTAGCCGAGACTGAGTCCAGTTCCGGCGTGAACCGATCGCGCGTTGAGGTGCCGCTCAATGTTCCCGAGACGGCGGCGACAAATCGATTATCGCTGGATCGCGCCGCTAGGTCGTCTCAAGCGCGGCTGCTCTCCCAGCCTCCTCTGCATATTGCGAAGCGGCAGGACGTTGCTGTTTCAGAGCTGCCGCGCGCAACTGCTGCCGCCCGTCTGTCAGATGGAGGCTCATCGTCCCCCGTGGTCGAGCCCAAGATTACGACCACGGTCGTATCTCGTGGCGACAGCCTGTGGCGCATCAGCCGTGTCACCTACGGCGTGGGCACGCGATACGCGATCGTTTACAAAGCGAACCGAGACCGGATCCGAGATCCAAATCGTATATATCCCGGCCAGATCTTTGTCCTTCCCTTGAAAGCGCGCTGAAACGCGGCAACCGGGTGTTGCAATGCGGGCCCACCGCCCTAACGGTGTACGCAAAGACCGGTTCTGGCCCTTTTCGGAAATCGCCGGTTCGTCGAATTTCCGCTTCGCTCCAACTGCGGCCATTCCATAATCACGCATTACACGACACACAGCTGTAGACGCCAGATAGAGAAGTCACCTTTGGCCCAGATAGAGATGTCACTCTCCACGGTTTTGGTTGGGGAGTTTTGGGCCGATGACGGTGATTGCGATGAGCCGGACGGAGATCGACCGGATGAGCGTGTTGCAAGATCTGGCTGCGAGCAGGATCAAAGTAGCAGAAGCCGCGGCACTGATGAGCCTTGGTCGGCGTCAGGTGTTCCGACTGGCCAAGGGCTACAGCCGGCAAGGCCCCGAGGCCCTGGTATCCCGCCGCCGCGGCCGGCCGAGCAACCGCTGCTACCCTTCG
>JBATYU010000640.1:0-6489 GCA_049674245.1 Bradyrhizobium sp.
GGATGCGCATCGACTCTATGTCATCGAGGTCCGTCACCCCGTCGAGGTGCCGGGCGCCGAACGCGCGCATCTGCAAGCATGGCTGACCAAGCGCTGCGGCTGGACCGTCCACGCGCCGGAGCTCGACTCCGCTGGCCTCAGGCTCGTTGGCGGACGGCTGCTGCCGGGCCCGACCGGGCCGGCTTCGTTCCTGATGTATGAGAGTGCGTCGGGCGAACGCTTCACGATCTACTCGGCAAAGGCTGCGACCGAAGCGACACAGATGCGCTACACCAAGCGGGGCAATGACGGGGCGCTGTTCTGGGCCGATCAAGGCGTCGGATATGTGGTAAGCGGCGGCACCGACCGTGAACATCTGATGCAGGTCGCACGCCTGGTCTACGACCAGGCGGAGAATAGCAGCGGTTATTCTTCACCGTAACACTGGATGACCGACGGACATCTGTGGTGGTGGACCATGTAGTGTTATTACGCGCTGCTATGAGCCACGAGCTAATACGACCAGGCGGAGAACAGCCGCGGACAGCTAAACCTGAGGGCGAGTTGTCGCTGGTGTCCCAATTCCGACATTGAAAATCTGGAATCAAGACATCGACGCGTCTCAAATTAGCACCGGGTGATCACGCGAAGTTGTATCGCGTTCGATCCGCCGATCGACGCAAGCGGCCTCGACTGGGGTTTGGTACCGCGCTGGTCCCCCTCTCGAGGCCGCACCATTTTCAGGGCGACGCGAGATACGCCGAAAAACTGCCCCAGTTTCGGTCAGCCGAGGCCGTCGCGGGGATTATAGGGGTGTCCGTCCCGCCACTTCTGCATCAACGCCTCAAGCTCGGCGTCGTTCCCGTCCGGCAGCATGATCCGGGTGGTGGCCAACAGGTCACCGGTGCCGCCGCCCGTCTTCGGCAGGCCCTTGCCCTTCAGCCGAAAGGTCCGGCCCGAGGAGGTGTTTTTCGGAATGGAAAGTTCCACCGCGTTGCCCAAGGTCGGCACGCGAACCTTGCCGCCCAGCACGGCCTCATAAAGCGTGATCGGCAGATCGACCTTGAGGTCGCTGCCATCGACCTTGAAAATGGCGTGCGGGGCGATGCTGACGGTGATCAGTATATCCCCGGGAGGGTGGCCGGGCGCGGTTTCCCCCTGCCCCTTCAGCCGGATCTGCTGGCCGGCGACGACGCCTGCCGGAATCTTGACATTGAGCTCCTTGCCGCTCGGCAGCCGCACGCGTTTCTGCGCGCCATTGACCGCCTCTTCCAGCGACACCGTCATGGCGACTGAAAGATCGAGATCGAGCCCGATGCCGCCGGTTTCGAACTCGAATGGACTACCGCGGCCCGACCGCGCCCCACGCCCGGCAGCACCACCGAACATGCTGTTGAGGATGTCCTCGAAGCCTGCGCCGCCGGCGCCGCCCGGGCCGCCGCCGCTGCGGAACGAATAGGTTTCGAAGCCGCCCCCGGGCGAGCCGGCACGGCCGCGCGGGTCGCCGCCCGGAAAACCCTGGAAGCGCGGCTTGCCATCGGCGTCGATCTCGCCGCGGTCGAACTGCTTGCGCTTGTCCTCGTCGCCGATGATCTCGTTGGCGGAATTGATCTCGGAAAAGCGCGCGGCCGCCTTCGAATCGTTCTTGTTGTTGTCGGGATGATGTTTCTTGGCAAGCTTGCGATAGGCGCTCTTGATCGCCGCAGCGCTGGCGCCCCGCGGCACCCCCAACACCTCATAGGGGTCGCGCATCCGTCATCTCCTTTATCGGGAAATCAGACCCTAACTTTACGGCAATTTGCCCACCCTGGCTTCATCTGGGGTCCCCGTGGCATTTTTGCAACGGGGCCCCCAAGGCGAGCGCCCATTCAACCCTGTCGCCAAGGCTTTAGCGTGTGAATTTCCCACCGGCCATGACCGGACTGGCAGGCCGCACCCTGCAGCCAGGTTTCGGTCCGCCCGTTAACGTAGCTGGCCAAAAAATCCCGACAAGTACGCCCGTCTTCCGCTGAAAATGCCTCGGACAGCGGCGTCACCGAGCCGCGGGCGCCGGTCTCGGGATTTTCCCAGGACTGGCTGGAATCCTTGGTCCCCTTGGTCAGCACATCGGCGGCGGCATTGCGCGCGAAGGCGAGATCGCTCTCGGTCGGTACCGATGTGCCCGCCTGTGCGGCAGCAATCGAGCCGGTCCGATCCTTGCCGTCCATCCTGGCGAAGGCGCCCTCGTAGCGGGGCACGCTACAGCCGCCCACGCCGAAGCCGATTAGAATCAGTGTCACCACGGCGCCGGCGGGGCGGATCGCCGATAGGCCAATGCGCGCCCATGCCCTATATAGGACAAGCCTATATTGGGATCGCAGCGCACTCCTGGCCGCAGGCGGACGCAACTCGGAACTCCTGACATGACCGACACGACCTCCATCAAACACCCGATACCGTTAACATCGGGTGATTTTACGCAAGCCGACGAACCGTTCGCGCTGTTCGCCGAGTGGTTTGCGGAAGCCGTCAAGGCCGAGCCGAACGATCCCAACGCCATGTCGCTCGCAACCGTCGACAAGAGCGGCCTGCCGGACGTGCGGATGGTGCTGATGAAGGGTTTTGATGCCGACGGCTTCGTGTTCTACAGCCACATTGCCAGCCAGAAGGGCCGCGAACTCGCCGCAAATCCTAAGGCAGCGTTACTATTTCACTGGAAGTCGCTGCGCCGCCAGGTCCGCATCCGAGGGCTGGTGTCGCCGGTCACCGACGCCGAGGCCGACGCCTATTTCGCCACGCGCCCCAAACAGGCCCAGCTCGGCGCCTGGGCCTCAAAGCAATCGCAGCCGCTGGAGAGCCGCTTCGCCTTCGAGCAGGCGATCGCTTTGGTCGCGGCCAAATACGTGATCGGTGAGGTGCCGCGCCCGCAGGGGTGGAGCGGCTGGCGCATTCAGCCTGCGCAGTTCGAGTTCTGGCACGACCGCCCCTTCCGCCTCCACGACCGTATCGAATTCCGCCGTGTCGGCCCGGATCAGCCATGGTCCAAGACGCGGCTCTATCCGTAGAGTAAGTCGTCATGCCCGGCCGAAAGCGCGAAGCGCGTCTTTTCGCTAATGTGCCGGGCATCCACGTCTTGCTTCGCAAAAGAATGGCCGGGACGAGCCCGGCCATGACGGAAAACGAGAGAACCGTTTATGTCTAATTCTTCCAATACGCCGCGGCGCACGCTGCTTCTGACCGGAGCCAGCCGCGGCATCGGCCATGCCACCGTGATTCGGTTTTCCTCGGCCGGCTGGCGCGTCATCACCTGTTCGCGGCACCCCTTTCCGGAAAACTGCCCGTGGGACGCAGGGCCTGAGGACCACATCCAGGTCGACCTCGCCGATCACGCCGACACCACACGCGCGATCGCCGAAATCCGGCGGCGGCTCGAGGGCGGCATGCTGCATGCGCTGGTCAACAACGCCGCGATTTCGCCGAAGGCCGAAGGCGGCAAAAGACTCGGCTCCATCGATACCGACATCGAGACCTGGAGCCACGTGTTCCGGGTCAACTTCTTCGCGCCGATCATGATGGCGCGCGGGCTGATCGAGGAATTGGAGGCCGCCAAGGGTTCGGTGGTCAACGTCACCTCGATCGCGGGCTCGCGGGTGCATCCCTTCGCAGGCGCGGCCTACGCAACCTCGAAGGCGGCACTCGCTTCGCTGACACGAGAAATGGCGTCGGACTTCGGCCGCATCGGCGTGCGCGTCAATTCGATCGCGCCGGGCGAGATCGACACCTCGATCCTGTCGCCGGGCACCGAGAAGATCGTCGAGCAGCAGATCCCGCTGCACCGGCTCGGCACACCCGACGAGGTCGCCAAGATCATCTATGTGCTGTGCACGGAAACCTCGTCATACGTCAATGGCGCCGAGATCCACATCAACGGCGGCCAGCACGTGTAAGGTTGAGCCGCGCTCGCCGTCGTCATTGCCAGGAGCGAAGGACCACCGCCACACCATGGGACGCTTCGCCACTACGGTTGGGCTGTATGAGGAATTGCGGCCGCCCTATCCTGCTGAATTCTTTTGTGACGTCGCGCAACGACTGGGGTTCACAAAGCAGCACGCGCTGATCGACCTCGGGACGGGCCCCGGGCTGCTGGCGCTCGGCTTTGCACCCTATGTCGGCCGCATCGTCGGCGTCGATCCGGAGCCGGCGATGATCGCCGCCGCGAGGAAGGCGGCGGAACGCGCCTCGCAAGCCCTCACCCTGATCGAAGGCAAGGCCGAAGCGCTGCCTACCGACATCGGCAGCTTTGATGTCGTGACGGTCGGCCGGGCGCTGCACTGGATGGACCGCGATACGACGCTTGCGCTGTTCGAGCGGCTGGTTGCGCCCGAAGGCATAATCGCGGTCTGCTCGTCCCACTCCGTTGCCGACGGCCGCAACCCGTGGCTCAACGAGTACAACAAGGCGCGGCGCACCTGGTCGCAAGAAAACCTGTGGTCGGAGTCCGGCAGCGGCGAGCGAACCCATCGGGACTTATCGGGTTTCTTTCGCGGCACGCGGTTTCACCTCGAGGATCTGATCAAGGTCGAGACCAGCCACGAAATCGGCGTGCGCGACCTGGCGCGCCGCGTGCTGACGTTCTCCTCCTCCTCGGCCGAGGTGCTCGGGGAGAAGGCGGGAGCCATGCTGCGCGATGTCGAGCAGCATCTTTATCCCTTCAGCCGCGACGGCTTCGTCACCGAGGTGTTCGCCTCGACGGCGCAGGTGGCGAGGAGATAGGGTGCATCATCCGTCATTGCGGGCGCGCGTTCGCGCGACCCGTTGGCTCGCAATGACGAAACCAGCGCTCACTCCGCGTAAAACTTGCGCGGCGCTCCGCCAACGCCCGATGCCCCGACATTGACGGCGCTGGAGCATTCCTCTTCACGCTCGCCCTCGAGCAGCATCGCGCCGCAATGCCGGCAGATCCGCAGCGAGATCGCCGGCATCCTGTCCGCGGCGCGCTCGGCTTGATAGCGCGCAAGATCGATGACGTTGCGGGGCGACATTATAACTTTCTCAACCATTGCTGTCCTCGCGGCTTGCGAAAGCTTTATCGCATAAAGGTTTCGCTTAAACGTTCAGCGCACCACTCAAATTTTACCGGAGCAATTGAGACGGGGTTCGTGTCTGGTGTCGCCGGCTCACGTTTCGATGTATTCGGCAATACTGGTCGGCTGCGGGACCACAATTCCATCGGCCCGAAGGCCGTCGATATGGAAGCGGATCGCTTCGCGAATCTCACCCCTCCCTTGGTGGATCATGCGCCTACAGCCACTTCTTCCATCTGAAGAACAAATAGGGCAGCGCCGCCGCCAGCACCATCGACACCAGCGCATAAGCATAGCCGTGGGTCCATTCGAGCTCCGGCATAATCTTGAAGTTCATGCCGTAGATCGAGGCGATCAGGGTCGGCGGCATCAAGACCACGGCCATCACCGAGAACAGCTTGATGATGTTGTTCTGCTCGAGATTGACCACGCCGAGCATCGCATCGAGCACGAAGGTGATCTTGTTGGACAGATAGGAGGCGTGATCGCTCAGCGAAGCCACGTCGCGCTGCATGGTCTTGAGCTGCTCGCGCATGTCCTTCGACCATTTTGCACCTTCCATCACAGCCGAGAGGAAGGTGACGAGGCGGCCGATCGAGACCAGGCTTTCGCGCACCTTGGAGGTCAGGTCGCCCTTGCGGCCGATCGCGATCAGGATTTGCGAATATTGCTTGGCGTGGCCGTGGCGCTCGCCCTCGGGCTCGAAAATGTCGTGCGAGACCTGGTCGATGTCGGCGCCGCAGCGTTCCAGGATGTCGGCGCAGCGATCGATCACCGCGTCGAGCAGCTCCATCAGCACCATTTCGCCGGTGATCGCGGCCGCGCACGATCTCGCGAGCTTGTGCTCGACCAGCGCGAACGGTTTCGGCTCGTCGTAACGCACCGTGACCAGGCGGTGGCCGGCCAGGATGAAGGTGACCGCGGTGGTCTTGGGCATGTCGCTGTCGGAATTGCACATCAGCGTCGCGGTCATGTAGCGGGCGCTGTTCTCGATGTAGAGCCGGCTGGAAATCTCGATCTCCTGCATGTCCTCCCGGGTCGGCACCGCGATTCCCGCCAGCCGCTCCACGGCGCGGTCCTCCGCGGCGGTCGGTTTGACGAGGTCGATCCAGACCACGTTCTCCGGCAGCTCCGACAGATCCTTCACAACCGCCTTTTTCAGGGACGATTCGGAGGGGATAAACACTGAAAACATAGAAAACTCCGAAAAATTGGCGCGGAACTTACGAAAGCGGACTTAGCTCGATTCTGGCAAGCGCTTCGTGACCGGGGGTGCTTCGCGACGGCGATGTTAATGGCCCATTGGCGTTTGTGGCGGCTGGATGGCAGGGGCGTGGCGCTGCTTCGACACGTGTTGCCGGTTTGCTCAAAAACCGGCCGAAGCAGGCGCCTCTTGCGACAAAAAAGCCACAGCTGGCCTGCCGCAACGCGGGATCGCACTTTAAGC
>JBATYU010000641.1:0-3771 GCA_049674245.1 Bradyrhizobium sp.
AGTTTTTGGTCTTGCCCTTGAACAGGGTCAGCGCTTCTTCCGCCGAGGACAGAATGTCGCTTGCGAAGCCGCCGTCAGTCAGGGCGTCCTCAACAACACCTTGGAGCAGATAGTCGTCCTCGACGATGAGAATAAGAGGTAACTCAGACACAAGAACTAGCCCCGTCGCCCTGCCAAGGGCTTAAAGGTGGCCTATGGCCTACTACGATGCGGGGGGTTTGTTCCTGAGAATTGTTCAAAAGTGAACGCAACTATTCGAACGGCTTCAGCTCCCGGGGCAAACAGATAGTTGTAGACCCGTCGTGCCCTCGCGATGGCGGCGGATCAAAGGCACTCAGCCGGGCCACCTGCCGGAGTTAGCGAGCAAAAATGAAAGAGGCCGCCAAGTGAGGCGGCCTTACCGGAGTTGTTCTTCTAAATCGCGGATCAACTGAGCCAGCCGCTCAACGGATGCCTAGTTGTTCCATTGCGAGCCTTGAAATCTGCGCCGGGTCTTCAATGCCGGTCTGCGCGATCTCGAATACCTTCTTGGCAACCAGCCCCGTTAAAGGGTCGTCGCGATCCTTGAGACCAAGCGCGTGCAAAGTTTCGTGGTAGGCGGCGACTAGGCGTTGAATTTCATCCGGGCCCAAGGGGGTGTTGTGGATGAGCTTGTAAATGGCCATAGCTTATGTCAACGCGCCGCAGCCAAAATTGTGGCCATAGAAATTTAGTTGGCGGCGGGAAATACCTGGAACTTTTTCACGAGTGTTGGATTCTAAGCGCCCCTCAGGGCATGTCGAAGCTGTACCGCTTCACCTTGATGGACGCCCCCCATACCCCGGACATGAGCCGATGAGCGGACAGGTTGAAGGGCGACTACGGTCGCCCAAGTAGTAACGACAAAAGAAAGCCCCGTTACGGGGCCATTCTTCATTAATCGTCCCAGCCGAGGCAAATGAAACCGAACTTGGGATGGGCTCTCATCACCGAGTATCAACACTTGACCGGGGCTCAACCCACTCAACTTTTCAACGATGGAATTTGCTTCGATCCCCCGTCAACGACACGGTCGAATTCATTCGTTGGGAACAAATAGAAGGACTCACACGGATTGCAAAGCTAGACGAAACGTCCACAAATTGCCGTATGTTCTCTATGCTTTGCGCTCCGCAGAACACTGGTTTCGGCGGGGGTTTATCGGAAGTGAAAACTCGACCCCGCGAGCAAGAGGTAGCCGCCGATCACGAACCAGAAGGCGTAAGTGCTGACAATCGGTACCTCGATGAACACGCTAATGACCGCAAGCATCACCAGCATGATTGAGACTATAACCCAAATGTTCAGCATATCTCCTCGCGCTGCGACGAAGCGCCCAAAACCCTGGTTAAATGATCGCACCCAGCAACGAGATATTGTCGCAACTTCGAAGGCCGCGTCTGAGATACGCCGCCTGACAAGCATACTTCATCACTCGCAATGCGCGTGCGTTTGAGATTTTGGTGCTAGAGGTCCGCGCGGCAAGCCATTTGCGCGTTGCCCTTAAAATGACGCCCGATTCTGGTATTTTTGAGGGCATTAGTTGGAGCGTTTCAAGACTGCCATGCCTTCTCGAAGTCGGCGCGCGCTTGCTCGAAGGTGGCGGGCCTGGTCGTGCGGGATCCCGGATCGGATCGCGATGGTGCCGACATGGACAGTCGCCGTAATAGATCAGCCAGCATTCTTCGCGTCTGTCGTGGTCGCGGCGGCGGGTGAGTTCGGGCACGCCGCCATTGAAGCGCGAGCTGGGCGACGCAGGCAAGCGGCAACGGAGGTGATGGTGGGCGGTGACGGGATCGAACCGCCGACCCGCTGCGTGTAAAGCAGCCGCTCTTCCGCTGAGCTAACCGCCCGTTAAACGGGACACCGGGGTTTCTGGGACAATCCCATCATAGATTCAAAAAACCCTTTGTTTTGTTGGCATTCTCGGTTGGAAGCATCCTCGGTGTAAACGAGATGCTCTAACCAGCTGAGCTAACCGCCCTTGACGCTCTGTCTCGGCTGCCTGTTTAGCCTTGCGGCACCTGTCGGAGCAAGGCCCCGATGCCGGTCACTCTGTCATCTGACCCGGCAATTCCCCGAGATCGTGGGTCCAAGGTGCGGCCGAACGGCACCAGATTTGCCGCGTCGGCCTGAGTTTTGCGCGCTGGCGGATGCTGCCCCAGCGAATCCCCCAATCATCTGGCCCGCCCTCGCCGCTGGTGAACAGCGGAGAACCGCATTGCCCACAAAAATGCTGAAACCGGGTACGGCCGTTGTCGCCGGTCTTGGCATAGATTTTGGGGGGCTTTCCGGTCATCCGGATCCGTTCGCCCGAGCAGATCACCGTCACCCGGTAGGGTGAACCGCTCAGCGCCTGACAATCTGTGCAGTGACAGATCGAAACCTTCAGAGGATCGATATCGGCCTCATACGTGACGAAGCCGCAATGACATTGCCCTTCAATTTTCACCGCGATCAACTCTCTGTTGTTTCGACGGGCTTTCTTTGCGCGAACTGGCATCCACCCCGCGATCCAAGTGCGGGGCAGGCTCTCGCCCGAAAACCTATGAAAAACAAACGGCGCCCGAAGGCGCCGTTCTATCACTTTCTGCCGGGCAAGAAGGCTTAATGCGCGGTCAGGCCGCCGGACGCCTCGTCCGTCGTATCCGGCTTGACCGGGACCTTGGTATCCTCCTCCCAGACGATCGGCACCGGCTTGCGCACCAGCGCACGCGAGATAACGTCGTCGAGCCGGGCCACCGGGATGATCTCCATGCCGCCCTTGATCGCATCGGAAATCTCCGTGAGATCCTTGGCGTTGTCCTCGGGGATCAGCACCGTCTTGATGCCGCCGCGCGCAGCCGCGAGCAGCTTCTCCTTCAGGCCGCCGATCGGCAACACCCGGCCGCGCAGCGTGATTTCGCCGGTCATCGCGACATCGTGGCGGACCGGGATGCCGGTCATCGTGGACACGATCGCGGTGGCCATCGCCACGCCCGCAGACGGTCCATCCTTCGGGGTCGCCCCTTCCGGCACGTGGACATGGATGTCGCGCCTGTCGAACATGGGCGGCTCGATGCCATAGGTGATCGCCCGCGAGCGGACATAGGATGCCGCCGCCGAGATCGATTCCTTCATCACGTCGCGCAGATTGCCCGTCACCGTCATCTTGCCCTTGCCCGGCATCATGACGCCTTCGATGGTGAGCAACTCGCCGCCGACATCGGTCCAGGCGAGGCCGGTGACAATGCCGACCTGATCGTCGCTCTCGATCTCGCCGTACCGGAATTTCGGCACGCCGAGGAACTCCTCGAGCGACGTCTCGGTGACCTTGACCGACTTCTTCTTGGAGATCATCAGCTCCTTCACCGCCTTGCGCGCGAGGGTCGAAAGCTCACGTTCAAGATTACGCACGCCCGCTTCGCGGGTGTAGCGCCGGATCATCAGGAGCAGCGCGTCGTCGTCGATCGACCATTCCTTCGGATCCAGGCCGTGCTTGGTGATCGCGTTCGGGATCAGGTGCTTGCGCGCGATCTCGACTTTGTCGTTCTCGGTGTAGCCGGCGATCCGGATGATCTCCATGCGGTCCATCAGCGGTCCCGGAATATTCAGCGTATTCGCGGTCGTGATGAACATCACGTGGGACAGATCGTAGTCGACCTCCAGATAGTGGTCGTTGAAGGTCCCGTTCTGCTCGGGGTCCAGAACCTCGAGCAGCGCCGATGACGGATCGCCGCGGAAGTCGGCGCCCATCTTGTCGATCTCGTCCAG
>JBATYU010000642.1:0-1883 GCA_049674245.1 Bradyrhizobium sp.
ATTTTCCGACGCCACCGAAATCTTCATTTTCATCTCGGGCTACACCGCGGCGTTCGTGTACGGCCGCGCCATGGTCGAATCCGGCGTCGTGGTCGCGACCGCACGCGTCCTGCGACGGGTCTGGCAGATCTACGTCGCCCACGTCTTTCTGTTCACGATCTTCCTCGCGGAAATCTCCTATGTCGCGACCAGCTTCGAGAACCCGCTCTATACCGAAGAGATGGGCATCATGGATTTCCTCAAGCAGCCCGACGTCACCATCATCCAGGCGCTGCTGCTCCGATTCCGTCCCGTCAACATGGACGTGCTGCCGCTCTATATCGTGCTGATGCTTTTTCTCCCCGTCATCCTGTGGCTGATGCGATGGAAAGCCGACCTCACGCTGGCGCTGTCGGTTCTGCTCTACGCCATCACCTGGGAATACGATCTCTATTTGTCGGCCTATCCGAACGGCTACTGGGCCTTCAATCCACTCGCCTGGCAATTGCTGTTCGTGTTCGGGGCGTGGTGCGCGTTCGGCGGCGCCCGGCGCATGACGCGGATTCTCTCCTCGCCGGTCACGCTATGGATTTCGGGCGTCTATCTGTTCGCGGCGTTCTGCGTGACCATGACCTGGTATTTCCCGCAGCTCAATCATTTGATGCCGCGCCGGCTCGAGCAGTGGATGTATCCGATCGACAAGACCGATCTTGACGTGCTGCGCTTTGCGCATTTCCTGGCGATGGCGGCGATCACCGTGCGTTTTCTCCCCAAGAGCTGGCCAGGCTTGAAGTCGCCCTGGCTGCGGCCGTTGATCCTGTGTGGGCAGCATTCCCTGGAGATTTTCTGCCTCGGCGTGTTCCTGGCATTCGCGGGGCACTTCGTGCTGGCCGAGATCTCCGGCGGTGCTGCGCTGCACGCTCTCGTCAGCGTATCCGGAATCCTCATCATGTCCACCATGGCCTGGGTGATTTCATGGTACAAGCAAGTTGCCGACAAGAGCGCTTCGCGAAAGGGTACCATCGGTAACGCCGATATGGCGGGAGGGAGTTTATGAGGTCGCCGGGCTTCCTGGGCCTGATGGTGCTGACCGGCTGTTTGGCCGCGACGCCCCTCTATGCCGAGGACGATCCCCCGGCTTGCGAGGTGCCAGCCTATCTCTTGTCGACCGAGAGCCCGTTGCCCAAGGTGGCGGACGCCTTCAAGAGCGGCCGCGCATTGAACATCTTGGTGGTGGGCAGCCGGTCGTCGACCATCAACGCATCGGAAGCAAGTGCCTATCCAGCCCGGCTGCAGGCGCTGCTGAGGGAGAAACTGCCGTCGACGACCGTCAACGTGTCCGTGGAATTACTGGTCAAGAAGACCGCCGAAGAGGTCGCGAGCGGTTTCGTTAAGCTTTTGGAAGAAAAAAAGCCTACTTTGGTTATCTGGCAGACCGGCACCGTCGATGCTATCCGATCGATCGATCCAGACGATTTTCGCCGCGCTGTCGGCGAAGGTGTTGCTGCGTTGCAAACGGCGGGAGCCGACGTGGTCTTGATGAATCTGCAATATAGTCCGCGGACGGAGACGATGATTTCCGTGCCGCCTTACCTGGATAATTTGCGCGTGGTGGCGCAGGAGCACGACATTCCGGTGTTCGACCGCTTCGCCATCATGCATGAATGGAACGATCAGGGGGATTTCGATCTGTTCAGCACGTCGCACGGCATCGAGCTTGCCAAACGCGTTCACGATTGCCTCGGCCGCGCGCTGGCGAAATTTATCATCGACGCCGCTCATATCGGCCCGACCCAGCAGAACTAGGATTTTGCGTTAATGACGCCGTTGCGGGTTCGTTACACTTCTACGCGTGTCACGTCGCTGGCCGCATCCGCGGTCGCAGCGCTCGCGCTGCTCGCGCC
>JBATYU010000643.1:0-2623 GCA_049674245.1 Bradyrhizobium sp.
GGCAGTTAGCTGGCCGGATACTACGAAAGTGACCATCGACGTTTGGGCCCTGCCGGCGTTGTTATAAGTCGACAGAAGCTCAACGCTGCCCTGCATAGGTAGCTTGCGAGCCAAGGGATGTTTGGGAGGGCCGGGCATGGAGCCGAAAGTTTCCGAGCGTACCACTCACCTGATGCTGCGGGCAATCAAGGTCGCCGGCGCCGAGGAGGCGGACCTCATTGCGTCGCTCGTCGGGAGCGCATTCATCGACGGGGCCGCGAACGCCTTTGCCGGGATAGAGGAAGTGATCAAAAAGGACAGGAATGACGAGCGACCACACTGGCCGTCCTATCCACCATGGTCCGCCTAGTGGATTGACGCATTCGGAGGATTCCCGAATGCGGTGACTTGGGCCATGCTCTTGGCATGAGAGCAGGCATTGTTGTCGAAGTTACCCCGGAGGATCGCGTCCGTCTTGAACGGATCGTTGGGGACCGTAACACTCCTCAGAAGCATTCGGCGCGCGCTCGCGTGATCCTGGCGACCGCCGAGGACTGCGGGACACTGGAGATCGTGCGCCGCTCCGGCCTGTCGAAGCCGGTCGTCTGGCGTTGGCAGGAGCGGTTCATGCATGAAGGCGTGGATGGCCTCCTGCGCGACAAGACGCGGCCACCCGGCAAGCGACCGCTGCCGGGCGAGACGGTCAGGCGGGTCGTCAATCTGACGCTCGCCGCACCGCCCGGCGAGACGACGCACTGGACGGGCCGGGCCCTGGCCGCGGCCACCGGCGTGAGCCTGCGCTCCGTGCAACGAATCTGGGCGGCGCACGGCCTTACTCCCCATCGCGTACAGACGTTCAAGCTCTCTACGGATCCACGCTTCTTGGAGAAGTTCACGGACGTCGTTGGCCTGTATGTCGATCCACCGGCTCATGCCGTCGTGCTGTCGGTCGACGAGAAGAGATCCTATGGGGACAAAAAGTTATCAACCCGCTCAGATTGAGGTTTCAACCACTCACCTGGAGACCGTTGATGTCAACTACAGATCACCTCGCTCCTGGCCAGACCGCTATCAGGATGGACCTAGGGGCGATTTTCATGTCGATGGAACTGAGTCGCACGAATTGGCTGCTCACATCACTCTCGCCGGGCGGTGGAGAAAGGCTGTCAAAGCATGTGTTGCGCAGCGGCGATGTGGCTGGGCTGCGGGCCCGATTTTCCCAGCTCAGGGACAAGGCTCGGGCTCGGACAGGACAGATCGTTCCGATTATCGTTATTCAGGAAGCAGGTCTAGACGGCTTTTGGATCCACCGCTTGCTGCAGGGCGACGGGATCGAAAGTCACGTTGTGGACCCCGCCTCGATTGCAACGTCGCGCCGGCGTCGACGGGCGAAAACTGACAAAATCGACGGTGAAGCGTTGGTGCGTGCGCTGTTGGCGTATAAGCGAGGCGAGCCGCGGGTGTGTGCGATGGTTCGAGCACCGACCCCGCAAGAAGAGGATCGCCGCCGAATCTGCCGCGAGCGCAAGACACTCACGGCAGAGCGTGTCGAGCATGTCAACCGAATTAAGGGGCTGCTCTTCGCCCAGGGTATCTCTGAGTATGAACCCTTACTGCGCTGGCGACGCGAGCGGCTTGAGGAGCTTAGGACGGGTGATGGTCGCCCGCTACCTGAGCATCTGAAGGCGCAGATTGAACGCGAGCTTGATCGACTTGAACTCGTGCTCCAGCAGATCAAGCGTGTAGAGGCCGAGCGGGATGCCTTGTCGAGCTTGTCAGACGAAGGAAGACCGGCGGCAGCGGTCATGTTGAAGCGGTTGAAAGGGATTGGGCCAGAATTTGCGGAGGTCCTCTCGTCCGAGGCGCTATTCCGCCACTTTTCCAATCGCCGGCAGGTCGCGTCCTACGCAGGACTGGCGCCAACACCCTGGCAAAGCGGATCCGTCGCGCTCGAACAGGGCGTTTCCAAAGCTGGGAACCCACGGCTGCGAACAACCATGATCCAACTCGCGTGGCTGTGGCTGAGGCACCAACCACATTCACGGCTGACCCAGTGGTTCCACCAACGCGTCCAGCTCAATGGCGGTCGCATTCGGAAGGTGTTGATCGTCGCCCTGGCACGGAAGCTGCTGATTGCTTTCTGGAAATATGTCACCGCCGGAGTTGTACTGGAGGGCGCTGAGACAACAGTCGTCTGAGAATCAGCTGAACCGATCCTTTCCAATCTTCCAGAGTTTGATCAGCTCTGGTGGATCCAGGTGAGCGGACCGCGATCTGGCCGGGCTTAAAAAGCCGCAAAAAAGAATGGTCCCGCCCTCCTGAACCCTTGCCCGACGCAAGCGGGATATTGGTGTAGCCGACAAGATCGGCGACCGGATGTGAGTTTGAAGCGGCATCGGAAACGAGCCGGGTCATGCAAGCGGGTTCAGACCTTGGATACGAAGCAACCCATGGAGATTTGCCATGAAAGCCTGAACCTGCCTGAACCAAAGGTCTTGACCTGCGAGTTCCCCATGTGAGCCAGATCCAGGCGCTCGACCGCACCCAGCCCGGGCTGCCGATGAAGAAGGGACGCGCCGGCACGATGACCCATGACTACAAGCGGCACGGCACCACCACGCTGTTCGCCGCGCTGAACGTCCTG
>JBATYU010000644.1:0-2140 GCA_049674245.1 Bradyrhizobium sp.
CGTTTCGCCCGTTCCCTGATCGCACCGCCCGCCACCTGCGGCATCCGCGCCGCTGGCGTGCCCGGGCGCGGCGAATAGGGAAACACATGCAGGAAGGTGAGATCGCATGCGTCGACCAAAGACAGCGAGCGCTCGAACATCTCCTCGGTCTCGGTCGGGAAGCCCGCGATGAGATCGGCGCCGAGCGCGATATCCGGCCGCAACCGCCGCACTTGCGCGCAGAACTCGATCGCGTCGTTTCGCGAATGCCGCCGCTTCATCCGCTTCAGGATCAGATCATCGCCCGATTGCAGCGACAGATGCAGATGCGGCATCAGCCGTTCGTCGTCCGCGATCACGTCGAGCAGATCGGAGTCGGCTTCGACCGAATCGATCGATGAGATCCGCAACCGCTTCAACTCGGGCACGTGTCGCAGGATTTGCCTTGTCAACGTCCCGAGCTTTGGCGCGCCCGGCAGGTCGGCGCCATAGCTCGTCAGATCCACCCCCGTCAGCACGATCTCGGCGTGGCCCCGCTCGGTCAACTTGCGAACCTGCTCGACCACCGCGCCCATCGGCAGCGAACGCGAATTGCCGCGGCCGAACGGAATGATGCAGAAGGTGCAGCGGTGATCGCAGCCGTTCTGCACCTGGACGAAAGCCCGCGGCAGGCCGCTTTGAAAGCCTTCGATCAGATGCGGCGCCATCGCCTTGACGGACATGATGTCGGAAACAGCGATCTTTTGGCTTCGCGCGGCAGCACCGAAGGCCTCGCGCGTGACGCGCCAGGCTTCGCCGCGCATCTTGTCGTCGTTGCCGACGACGCGATCGACCTCACTCATATCGGCAAACATGGCCGCTTGCGTCTGCGCCGCGCAGCCGGTCACGACAATGCGCGCCTCCGGCCGCTGGCGCTTCAGCCGCCGGATCGATTGCCGCGCCTGCGCTACCGCTTCATTGGTGACCGCGCAGCTATTGATGATGATGGTCCGGTCGAGCCCCGCACTCTCGGCCTCGCGTAAAATCACCTCGGATTCGAAGGCGTTGAGACGGCAGCCGAAGGTGACGATCTCGACCGTCATGTTAAGCGGCAAACAGCGATGGATCGAAACGGCCCTCAAATTCGAAGGTCGCCGTGCCGGTCATCAGCACGTGATCGTCGCCTTCGCGCCATTCGATTCCGAGGTCGCCGCCGGGAAGCGTAATCTTGACCGCGCGGTGGGCGCGCTTCAGCCGCGCCGCCGCGACCGCGGCAGCACACGCGGCCGACCCGCAGGCCTTGGTCAGTCCTGCGCCGCGTTCCCAGGTGCGGATCGTGATGTGGTCGCGATCGACGATATGCGCGAGCGTAATATTGGCGCGCTCCGGAAAGATCGGATGATTTTCCAACAGCGGTCCGAAGCGCGAAAGATCGTAGGCGTTGACGTCGTCGACCCAGAAGATCGCGTGTGGATTGCCCATGTTGACCACGGACGGCGAATGCAACAGCGGCGCATCGATCGGGCCGACCTGGAGCTCGATGTAGCGCGTGTCGCGAAACTCCTCGGCAAGGGGAATATCCTTCCAGCCGAATTTCGGCGGACCCATGTCGACGGTGTAGAGATCGGGCGCCGGACCCTGCCAGCAAGTCAGGAGGCCAGCGCTGGTCTCGAAGCTCACCGCGGTCTGGCCGGTTTCTTCGAACAGCCGCCGCACCACGCAACGCATGCCGTTGCCGCAGGCGCCGACTTCCGAGCCGTCATTGTTGTAGATGCGGATGAAGGCCTCGGTGCCGACAAGCCGCGGCGGCTGCAATACCATCAACTGGTCGTAAGGCACGCCCGCGGGGGACGCCACCGCGCGCGCGTCAGCCGGCGTCACCGACGCCTTCGAATCGCGCAGATCGACCACGACGATCTCGTTGCCGATGCCGTTCATCTTGGCGAATGCGTGGTTGGCCAGCGCGCTCATGAAATATCCCGATTTATGCCAGCTTATATGGCCAATGAAGGCGCGTTGCCTAGCCCGCGGGGCAGATGACCGATCTGTCATGGGACGGGGGTGCGCCTTGCGTGGTAATCTGACGCAGCCCGGAACACTGAACTAAAGGCCACCCAAGGCCACGGAGAATACTGGATGAACCGCCCCTTGCTTCACCGCCTTGCCATAATCGCGTTGATCC
>JBATYU010000645.1:0-2275 GCA_049674245.1 Bradyrhizobium sp.
CGGCAGGCCCGCTCGTCGGGGTCGCGGTCACAGCCGTTGGCTCCATCTATGCGGGCTTGAAAGGAATCCTGGCCTGAAATTGCAAGTATAGAGCTCCTCACGGGTAAATTCCGTTTGCCCCGCATGAGATGGCGACGCGGGCGCCAGCCAGCCCCCACGCGTATTTAGCCCTTCCAGCCTTCACCTGGCACGGGGGCTACGGCACGGTATTGCGTTCTTTGCGTACGCCCTTCATGAACGAGTGGGGCGCTAAGCGCGAGGAGGCGCGTCGGGAGCGCGAGCGCCTTTGGACGGAGATTCAGGCGCGAACCCGGGCCGGCCGACGCCACGAGACGCTGCTCACAGCGGGTCAGACTTCCGGGGGTATCAGGGATATCCTACCGGTGGCCGAGATCATACGGCAGCTAACCGCAGAAGCAGTGTTGTCACAAGCGCCGAGATCGGTTTGACACGGCCAAAGCAGAACGGTCGGCAAGAGCAAGGATGTCTGCTCCTGGCAGATAGTGTTGCAAAAGTCCCAAAACGCCACGCGACTAAATTTCCGCTAAACGACAAAACAAGCGGCAACCGTCGATCGATGTAGCCTCAAACGCGCCACCGAAGTCGCCAGTAAGTTCGTCACGGAATGAAGTGGTCCCCCACATCAAGATTCGATCGCTGCGCCCACAGCCCGGAGAATTCGTGATCGGTGAGACAAAAAGACTTTTGCAACACTATCTGCCACTTCCGGACTCGTGCATCGCAGCAATTTGTTCGATTGCCTCGTCGGCGCGGCCGTCTGTCGTCCCTTGCCGCTCAAGCAACCATTCAGCGCGGCCGCGGCGCTGCGAATAGCCCCGATTGAGGACCTTGGAGCCGGAGATGCCAGCGTCTACGGCGGCTCGCCGAGATCATCGACAGACGCGGTCTGCCGTTGCTCTTTATCACCGGCTATGGATCAGGCGGTCGACCGGAAGCCTTCCGAAATCGACCGGCACTGCTGACCGAAGATTCGATGAACCGCATCGGCCGCCGCACGCACCATCAATTGCATGCTGCTGATCGCGGCGCTCGCGGTCGTCTGGAATCTGCTCGGTCAATAAAAGAGGTCCGCGGGAGGCGGTTCCGCGGGGCCGAAGCCGCTCAAAACCTCTAGTCAAATCGGCGCAAAATCGAACCAAGCACCGCAATCCCGCGCAAGCAATTCTGGCCGCCCCAGCGCACTCTTATGGCTCGGCTACGCACAATCGGTGCGAGCGACCACGATCCCAAGGGTTGCCTCGAGCCCACGATCAAGGAGCCGAACCATGAACACGAAATACTTACTGGCGGCATCGCTGCTCGCCGTCGCGATGTCAACTACAGCTGAGGCGAGAACGCTCGAACATAGCGCTCGGCCGCAAGCCTACGCAAGCGAGGAGGGCCGCGAGGTTGCTGCTCCGCCCTGGAGCGCCGCTTGCATGACCGACCACGGCCCAACCGAATGCGACGAGCCGATGTGGGTCTATGGCAGCCCCCGCGCGCTTTCACGATACCGGAGCGCGTTCTGATTTCGGCCGGTGACCGAGCGCTGCGGCAGGCCGCCAAAAGACGATCCGGTTAAACTTCAATTTGATCCGGCTAAACGTCTGTTTAATGGAGCCGCTGGTTGGCCGGAGCTAATTCCGGCCAGCCCTTGTTCGCCCGCTACGCCTTTGAAGGCTCTTTGCGGGCCGCCATGCCGGTCGATTTCATCGCGAGTAGCCGCGCTCAGTCAAAGTCAGAACGCATTCTTGTATCGCGCCAGCGCGCCGCGGCTACCATATATCCACATGGGCTCGCCACACTGGCTTGGGCCCTGGTCGGTCATGCAAGCGGCGCTCCAGGGCGGGGCTGCGACCTCGCGGCCCTCGATCCCGTTTGCTTGCGGCTGAGCTGCGATCAACGTTGAAAGGATTGCGACGGTGCCAAGCAGTTTGAATCTAATCATACAACTCTCCAATGAGCTGACCCGTCACACGGGCTATCGGACAGCAAGACTTGCGTTCGAGGCCCGGTATTCCGGAACGCATGAGCTATTTTTCGAATTCGGGATCACGGTTATGCGATCAGGATTTGAAGGATTTCGATCTATCGGTCGCAAAGGAAAGGCCGAGTTTATCAGCCCAGCCGTGCGGCGACTTAAAGTCCGAGATGGGTGTGCGCCGTGACAAAGGCGGCGCTTTCCAGTGGGTGCAAGTCCCACCCGGCAAACGCTCCAGCCGGAAGCAACCGGAGCAGTCATGGAGGTAACGAAATGGCTGAAGCCTCTGGTTAG
>JBATYU010000646.1:0-1624 GCA_049674245.1 Bradyrhizobium sp.
CCACGAATGAGCAGCCCGAAGCCCTGGCAGCCTTGATCGCGAAGTTCGAACGAGGACTGGCAAGAATGCAGCCAGCTCCCGGCAACTGAGAACAAGGAAGCCCGCCATGATCGCAAAAACGAGAACGACGAAAGCACTCCATAACGTCGTCTTCGCACTCACCTTAACTCTGACAGGAGCTACGTCCATGACCAATTCATCCGTTGCCCAGGCTCAGACCTCCTCGCCCACAACCACTGGGGTGATGGTCATCCTTACCGTGAAAGCCGGCGTCGCACGCGAACAGGTGATGGCCGTCATGCCAGCTGAAATCCGGGAGACTGTGCAGCTCTATCTCACCGGGCAGGTTCGCGAATGGTATTCGCGCGGCGATGGGCGCGGAGCCGTGTTCTTGCTGGATACCAGGGATGTCGCCGAGGCACAGGCGATTATGGAGGGCCTACCGTTGGCCAAACAAAACCTTATAGACCACGAGTACATCGCAGTCGGTCCACTTTTGCCGCTCCGCTTGCTCATGGCCAATCCCGAGCGCCGGCAATAAGGGCGAGACTCACATAGAGGACCGCCGATGACCACCGATGCTGTTCCCGCTACCATCGTCCCGCCGCGTCCCGCTTGGCGTAGCCTGCTTTGGACCTTCCCATTCATGGTACTGTGGACGTGGTTGATCTACTCGCTACCCGTGATTCCGGAGAGCGGCCTTCCGGCCTTGGCCGTTCGGCTGATGGTCCATGGACTCATCGCGCTCGGCTTGTGGCTCGGCCTTGAACGCACCGACCTGACTGCGGGCCAGCGTCGCACGACTTGGCTGGCGATCATGGTCCCGCTCACGCTTTGGTCCGCTGTCGCCTGGACGGCGGCCATCAATGGTGTCTTCCGCACGGGCGCCTCCCCCTTACCGTTGCTGCCATCGGCGATCTTCCTGCCGGTGATCATCGGCGCTCCGCTGTTGCTGTTGTCGAAGCGGGTGGGACAGCTGCTCGATGAGACGCCGACGATGTGGCTCGTCGCTCTTCAGCTTTACCGCGTCTTCGGCAGCCAATGGCTCGCTTACTGGTTGCGTGGGCTGCTGCCCGGCCTATGGGCGTTGCCGGCAGGAACTGGCGATGTGCTGACCGGCCTGTTCGCCGTGCCAGCGGCGATCGCCCTGGCGACCGGCACGGCTGAGGGGCGGAAAGCGGCGATCCTCTGGAACATCTTCGGGTTCGCGGACCTCGCCGTCGCGATCGCCTTGGGAATGATCATCTCGCCCGGTCCGTTCCAGCTGATCGTTCCGAATGGCCCGAGTATCGGCCTAGACGGTTATCCCAATGTACTGACCCCTGCTTTCGTGGTGCCAGGCTCGATCCTGCTGCACGCGCTCTCGCTGCGCCAGCTGCGCCGCCGTAGTCGGGCGGAGGTGGCGCGGCGTTAGGTGCGCGCTTCGGCTCGTGCGAATGTCGCCTATAGAGCGAAACCCAGGCTGCACGCGCGCTGACTGGAATGACCGCTTTTGGGACCCGAAGCGGACATTCCACGTGGCACGCTCAGCGATCCGCAAAATCCGATCTATCAATAAATCCCGCGCAGACTTTCTTGTATCTTTTGAGCAATCGGGTCGGCAGTCCGATACGCGATGGTTCTC
>JBATYU010000647.1:0-2429 GCA_049674245.1 Bradyrhizobium sp.
CCGGTGAGGGAGACCGTGGGCAGCACTTCGATCGGCGGTTTCATCGCAGGCGCCCGTTCCTCGCGCGTCAGCCAGGAGATTTCGGCCAGCACCGCGTCGGAATTGGCCAGATAGGGAAAGAATGAATTGGAAGCGAAATCGGCGTCGCCCACCACAATCAGGCGGAAGGGCGTCGCCGCCGATCCGCTCAACCGTCCCTCGGCCGCAAGCGCAATGACCTCTGACGAGCGCGGCCCGGACTTCGCCTTTGTCGGGTCCCCCAGGCGATTTGCGATGACGTAGCTGTCGGCGCTGCTGGCGGCCAGAGGCGTTACCTGCACGCCGGCCGCGGGCAGAACCTCGAGTGGACGCGCGCCGGGATAGAACGAGAGCGCCAGTCCCCGCGTGGCAGGATGGAGGCCGTAGCGCGCCACGGCGATCATCTGTTCGTCGGTAAAGTAGTGCTCCGTCGGATCGACGATGACGCCGTCACGCACCCTGATTCCGGCACTGGCAAGCAGGCCCGCGATGCTCTCGTCGAGCACGTAGTCGGGCTCGATCAGGAACATTGCAGAGCCGCCGCGCTCCAGATAGCGGCGTAGCATGTCGGTTTCGCCGGGGCTGTAGCGGGTCCGCGGATTGGCTTCGACAATCACGGCGCAATCATCCGGGATTGGCTGCCCCGTGACGAAGGAGACCTTGCGGGCGACGAGGCCGAGCTTCTCGATGGCGCGCTTCAGGCGGCCGAGACCGTGCTGCTCCATCTGCACGACGCCGGTGTCTGTGGCGTCGTGGCTGTGGTTGTGCACGCCCTCGAAATGCGTGTGGAACTCGAAATTATCGATATCGTATTCGCCGTGACCTGCCGTGAAGCAGATCACGACCTCACGTGTCCGCAGTAGCCTCAACACGCCGAGCGCGACCTCGCGATCGTCAGTGGTGATCACTTCGACGCGGCGCTCTCCGAGGCGTAGCACAGCGGAATTGTAGGTTCGTACGCCCTGGCTGCTGGCCAGCGCCGGATTCTGGTCGGCGTCAATTAACTGCACGCGGAAATTCGCGTTCTGTCGCTCGAGTTGCCGCAGCATAGCGCCCAGTGCGAGGGCAGCCGCGTTCTGCTTCTGGTAGAAATAGGCGATGTCGACCGGCTCGCCGAGCCCGCGCACGACCTCGCGCGCCTCGGTCGACGGCGTGAAGGCTTTTTCGTGCGTGAGGTCGAGGTGGGCGTCGTGACGGAACAGCGCCAGATTGGCGAGGATCGTGACCGTCACGGCGGCGGCGGCGACCAGCGCCGCAGAGGCGAGGCGGCTGGCGAAGGCCAGCCTCACCGGCACTTTTAGCCCGGCCGCAAACAGCACCATCAGCGCAACGAGTACCCCGGCAAACCAGCCGAGATTGATCCAATCGAGCGATTGCAGCGGCTCAAGGAGGTGGTGAAGAAAGCTAGTGTCCTCGGCCGGCAGGTCGCTGAAACCTTGCTGGTCGATCATCGCTGCGCGAGCCCCCAGGCGGTGAGGAAAAGCGCAAGCATGCTCGCGGTGACGAAATAGCCGATGTCCGAAAGGAACACCGAGCCGCTGACCATCGGTTTGAAGTGGCCGATCAGAGAGAGGTTGATCGCAAAGCTGTCGAACGGGGGTGGCAAAAGGTAAGACACTGAATCAGCGAACCAGAGCATCAGGAATGCGCCGATCGACAACGCCGCGGCGACGACCTGGTTCTCGGTGATGCTCGACATCAGCAGGCCGACCGCGACCAGCAGCGAGGCGTGCAATGCCAGCGCGAGATAGCCCGCGTAGATCGGTCCCCAATCCGGTTCGCCGTAGCGGTTGAGGACGACGGCATAGACGAGCGTCAACGCGAAAATTCCGATCACCAGCGTCAGCGTGGCTGCATATTTTGCTAGCACGACCGACAATTCCCGGACCGGCGCGGTGAGCAGCAGTTCCAGCGTCTCCGATCGCCGCTCCTCGGCGAAGGTGCGCATCGTCAGCACCGGCACCAGCAGGATCGACAGCACGTACATCTGGTGAAAGATGTATTGGAGGTTCGCGACCTTGGTCACGAACAGCGTCAGGCTGAACGTATAGCCCAGCACCAGCAGGAACACCGCCGCGACGGTGTAACCGATCGGCGACGTCAGCGTCGCGTTCAGCTCCTTGGCGTAGAGGATGCGCAGCGTTCTCATGTCAGCGACAAAAACCAGCCTTCAAGATCAGGGGTGTCGGCCATTGCCCGGACGCCAAGCAACCGGCCGTTGAGCAGCACTGCAACCCGGTCCGAGGTCTTCTCCACTTCGCTGAGGATATGCGAACTCATGAGGATGGTATGGCGTCCGGCAAGCGAGCGGATCAGCTCCCTCATCTCGATGATCTGGCGGGGATCAAGCCCGTTGGTCGGCTCATCGAGGATGAGCATGTCGGGATCGTGGATCAGCGCCTGTGCGAGGG
>JBATYU010000648.1:0-4677 GCA_049674245.1 Bradyrhizobium sp.
GATTGGCTCCGACAACTGGTTGCGACCGTTTTCGTCAAAGGCGACCGTCCACGTCCCACCTGGCCGTCGAACATGCAGACGTCGTCCACGCTCAGCTACCCTGGCTGGCGGCAACGCATTGCGCTCGTTCTGCCCTACCTCGAGAACTCCGACCCGCTGGCCGCCCAGATCGCATGGGGCGAGCTGGCACGCGCCCCTTACGCGATCATGGACGTTGCGAGATCGCGAATCGATGCGCCGGCGGTTGAGAGCTGGCTGGACGATCCAAAACTCGTGTTACGCCATCCCGCCTACACTCTGTTGCTTGGCTTTGTCGGCGGTCAGGCCGATGCCGCGCGACTCGAGCAACAAATCAAAGCAGCATGGAGTTCGCACAGCGCAGCGAACCTCGCCGCGATGATTGGCGCTGACCTCGAATTGCGCGGGCCATCCCGCGTTGGCTGGGTCGAGGCGATGTATTTTGCCGATCGTTCGCGGACGATGCCGGAAATCGAGGCCGCCCTGCTTGCGCTCAACGTTCACGGCGATGCGAATCGCACCGTGCCCCGCCAGCGTGTGATCCAGGCGTACCGAGCTTTCATCAGGGAGCGCCCGCCAATGGCCGGGTTCGTGGCCCCGCAATTGGCGGACTGGGATTATTGGGACGCTGCGCCGGAATACGCGGCCCTGCTCAAGTCCGATGCAATAAAGGATCCGGCCTCCGAATTTGCCGTGGTCAATTATCTGCAGCGTGCTGCGTCCACCAACGCTACTCGTCGATAGATCACCCCCATCCTGACAGGCGACCCATGGCACCGCAGCTGCACGGCAAACCTGAGCTGAACCCGGAACCGCCCGCGTCGGCACCGCTTGGGTCAGACACCGGACCGAAACCCACAACCGCTGTGCGCAGGTGGTTGCGGGAACCCCTGCTCCATTCCCTTGTTGCCGGTGCGCTGATCTTCGCGATCTACCAACTATTGAACCCGACGGCCAACCTGACCGACCGAGCCAATCAGATCGTGCTCACGAAAGACGATCTCCGCCAATTGGCGGTGCACTGGCTCGCGCAAGGTCGGCCACTGCCGACGGCTGATCAGATGCACGCCCTGATCGAGCAACGGATAAGCGAGGAGGTTCTCTCCCGTGAAGCCGTCGCCCTCGGGCTTGACAGAGATGACGAGATCATCAAGCGCCGATTAGCGCAGAAGATGGATTTTCTCGCAGCAGATATTGCCGCTTTGCAGGATCCCGGCGATGCCGAACTCAGGGTCTGGTACACGCAGAATTCGGATCGCTTTGCGCTTTCGCCGCGCGCGAGCTTTCGCCACCTGTACTTCTCCTTCGATCGGCCTGGTGCTCGCGACAGGGCTGTCGGAATACTCGACAAGATCTCCGGTAAGCCGGCCGACGCACCTGAGGTCGTCAGGGTTGCCGACCCCTTCATGTTCCAGGACTACTACGCCGAGCGAGCCCCGGACCAGATCGCCAGGGAGTTTGGCCCGGGTTTCGCGAAAGCGGTGTTTCAGCTTAAGCCCGGTGCGTGGCAGGGGCCGATCCAGTCTGGCTACGGCTGGCATCTCGTCTTCGTCAGCACGATCGAGCCAGGCCGCGTGCCTGCGTTCGAGGAGGTCGAGGCCGACGTCAAATCCGCGTGGCTGGATCAAAAGCAGCGCGAGATCAAACGGATTGCTTTCGAAGCGATGCGTGCGCGCTACACGGTCGTTGTCCCGCCCATCGAATCGGTCGACTTTGGGAGCTTGCGGAATCCTCAGGCGCCGATCGCGTCCAGAGGAGTATCCCCGCAGTGAGGGCGCGATCGATGCATTGGCGGTGGCTGCAGGTCGCCTTAGCCGGTCTGCTGGCGGCGCTGATGGTGCCGATGCAGCCCGCGCACGCTCACGAGATCCGGCCGGCCTATCTGCAGATCGATGAAGTCGGGCCCAGCCGCTACCAACTGCTTTGGCGAACGCCGGTGCTTGCCGGCATGCGCTTGCCGGTCGTGCTCCGGCTCCCCGACGAGATTCACGACCTTATCGAGCCTGCCGCGCAGGAGCTGCCCGATTCCCTAGTCGAACGTCGCCTCTTCGACGCCGGTACCCATGGACTGGCCGGAAGGCGCATCGAGTTCGTAGGGCTTCAGGCAACCGTCACGGACGTGCTGGTGCGCGTGCAGATGCTGGACGGCACCCATTCGAGCACGCTGGTGCGGCCGTCGCAGCCCTGGGTCGACATCGCGACGTCGCAGGGGCCTCTAGCGGTCGCCGGCGCCTATCTGTCACATGGCATCGAGCACATCCTGTTCGGCGTCGACCACCTCCTTTTCGTGCTCGGGCTTATCCTCATCGTCCGCAACACGCGGATGCTCCTGTTGACGGTGACGGGTTTCACCGTCGCACATTCGATCACACTCTCGCTTGCGACCCTGGGCGTTGTCCATGTGCCGGCGCCGCCGGTCGAAGCGTGCATTGCGCTCAGTATTCTGCTTCTGGCGAACGAGATCCTGCGACGCCAGCGGGGGGAGTCCAGCTTGACCGCCACGTGGCCGTGGGCGGTTGCTTTTTCGTTCGGCCTTCTGCATGGCCTCGGCTTCGCCAGCGCCCTGATCGATATTGGTCTTCCACAAGGCGACATTCCCCTCGCGCTGCTCGCCTTCAACATCGGCGTCGAGGTGGGACAGCTTGCCTTCATCGCCGCGGTTGTCGGCGTCATTCAGTTGGCCAAGCAATTTCGAATCCCCGACGTCGTCGAATGTCGGCTGCGGACCGTCACGGCCTATGGGGTCGGCGTCGTGGCAGCGTTCTGGTTCGTTGAACGGCTGGCAGGATTTTGGGCGTGAGGACACTGCCGTAACGCGCAACTACCAGATGCGCGCACCAGCTGGGGAGCCTGCTGCAGCCGGATCTACTCCGTCCCTCGGCCGCTAAGTTCCTACGAAAAGCCAAGGCCGTCCCGGCGGTTAGACCGGGACGGTGAGCGAGTTATAACAAAAGTGGTTGCGGGGACGCGCAACCACCGAGACCGACATTCGCTGTTGGTCGCCATTTGAAGCGTGGCGCCGGCGCACCCAGCCAGCATTTGCGCCGATCGCCACCATACGGCAACTTATTGTCATTTAGCGCCACCGCTTTTCCTCCGCGCTCCACGTCCAGCCCGGCAGCTTCGTCTTGCTGCTGAAGGCACTCACGACATTGGCGAGGATCTTCGAAATATTGTTGTCGAAGTTTTTGTACGAAAGCGACTGGCTGCGATGGATCCGGTGGAGAACACCGCGCCATTTTCAATAACGGCTGCCGCGCTCTTGCCGAGCCGCTTGCCCGATGATTGATGACCACGGTGCGCCCGACCAAGATCAGCGCGTTCGCGCTCGAAGGACGTCCTCGAGCAGAGGGTTGCATGACAGCAACGGACGACCGCAATCCTCTACTGGCAACGCTCGCCCGCCCAAGTTTCAACAAACAATGGTCGCTTCCCTTTGAATTTGCCAAAACAGGAGCGTCGACCATGCACGCCTCTATCTTCCGCCTGTTCGCGACAGTGTTTTCGTCAGCGGTCATTATCTTTTCGTGCGCTACTGCAAAGGCTCAGCAACCGAACCTTGAGATGCATCGTGTCGGCGTCAGCGCCGATGATGGCTCGGGATGGCATCCGGCTGTTTCTACCAAAGGCGCGTTCTCGATCCGTGTGCCGATTCCGTTCAACGATTTCACGACCCACGACGCGCGCACAGGGGAAGTGAGCCATGCCATCGGCGGCAAAAGTTCCGAGGGGATCAAGTTTATGGCCGTTGAATTGCCAGTAACTGCAAAGACACCCGACGACCTTGGTGCGATACCCAAATCTTTATCATCTAACCCAGCCAACAAAGTATTTGATGTAAGCCACCAGATGAAGGACGGCGCCGATACCATGTCCTTTTCCGTCACTGGGCCAGCATCGACCGCGCACTTCCGCTACATCAAGGTCAAGGGCATGCTCTACTTGTTATCGATTGAATTTCCCAATGCATACCGCGAGGAGGTGGCGGCGATGAAGGACAAATTCTTCGGCTCCTTCAAGCTCAAAGGCGAATCCTAGCCAGGCGACATGACAGCCCAAGAGGAGAAACCAGTAGAGGAGATCGTTCGCCGGAAATCCGGGGTTGCGGCGCGACCTCGCCGATCACGGCGGTTCTTGGACGTTGTCGCGAGGTGTCTTGAACATCTATAGTGACCTCGGCCGTACAGATGCGGAGCGGAGTGTTCCTGAAGCCATTGGAACGTCTTCGGTCGCTCTCATTCGTACTCGGCGGCACGCGGCGGTTTGCGGACCCGCCCGACCTGCCGCGCCTCGAAATGCTCCCGATCAATCAGATGGGCCGCCTTCGAAGGCTCGTACCCCCCGCGAGTTGCCACGCATCACGTCACTCAATTGGCTAACAAACTCTAGCGTGGAGCTCATCGAGCTGGAGAAGATGAAGGGTCTGCGCTCGCATGCTTCCCTTGCAGGCGTGGCGAACCTCAAGACGCTGAGGCGCAACCACCGATACCGACATTCGCTGACGGTGGCCATTTGAAGTGTGATTGGTTTCCATTCGATGGTCTTTGAGGGTGTTGTTGGATCGGATGGGATTCCGCAGGCGGCCGAAGAAGGCGCTGGCGTCGCGGTGCTGGTCCTCCTCGGCCGCGACGGTGCGCTAGCACCGTCGATGTTCTCTGT
>JBATYU010000649.1:0-1830 GCA_049674245.1 Bradyrhizobium sp.
GGGCGCGGCCGTGGCTGTGGCCGCGCTGGCGCAGCGCGGCATAACGGAGGCGGCTGAGCGCGTCGTGCTGAGTTGCCAGGCGCGCCCAATGATAGAGCGCGTTCGCGAGCCGCTTATTGCAGGCATAACGGCGCACGACGACGCTGGTTTTGCCACTGCGGCGGGTCACCGGGGCCACCCCGGACAGGCTGCGCAAGGCGTGATAATCTCGTCGGCGCAGAGGTTGCCAGACCTCGGCGAGCAGCACGGCGAGGATGATCCTTCAGAGCCCGGGCATGGATCGCAGGATCACCACGACGCGCTGCTCGCATTGCTGCCCCGGCTCGTAAGCACGGCTAGATCTGTGCATCGCCGGTCCCCTATCAGGGAGCTTCAAGCAGGGAGCTTCAAGAAAATGCGAAAGACCCGCGATGCTTCCGGCGCCAGCAGAGCGAGGCTTTGCACCCCGACCGCGAGCCCGATGGCCACCTCACCTACGCCGCAGACTCCACTGCGGACTGACCCGAAACTCTACCACGAGCGTGGACGCCAACGCCGCCGTCGCCGCTGTTAGGACGCCGCGGCTGTATCGGGGAAGCTAGCAGTGCAACCCAGCAGGGCGGGATGGTCCCCAAATATGCCCGGCTGTAGGCGCGCTCGGCGACGCCCGCTGCTCCGCCGGCGCGGATGACCGCCGCATAAGCAGCTTGTCCTGCGGCGTCGGCGCGACCGATTATTTGTTCAGGAGAGTATGCAATCATGTTGCCAGGCTTCTGGCCTTCACGGGCTCGATCAGCGATCGGCTCCGTCTCTTGCTCTCGAATTCCCTTACCCATCTTTCCCACCACGAGCAACACGCGGCTGACCGCCCTGCGGTCGAGCAATGATGACGCCACTTTTGGGCCAGGCGACTTGCTCCGAAACCAGCATCTGGGGGGCCAGGGTGTCGACTAGGCGCCCCAGGCCTTGAGCCTCGTTCGAGACCGCGTGGTATGTATCCCCGGTCTGAAAAACGTAGATTGGCATTTTGTACCGGTCAGCGACCTTCTGCCAGCCGACGAGCAGATGAGGCAGGAGCGAAGCGGGATAAGTCATCTGACGCCCTCACAGGAGTGAATGGGGTGAGCGTTGGGTTATTGCCGTTAAACATAGCTTGCACGCTGCGGGAGCAGCGTGATCCGGTTCACACGTTGCTGAAAAAACCGTCTTTGCCGGCGGCGCCGTCGTTGCGGTGGCCACCCAATCACATCTCTTGATGCTACTTTAGCATCTCATGTTCGGATCGTTAACATTTAATTACCCTTTTTACACTACCACAGAAGGGCCCTCGTTTCTCCTGCTACGGATCAGACGCTCCGGGTGGTGAGGTGTCTCTTGTGGGCGTGTTTCGGCGTGCTTTTTCTGCATCCGATGACGACACGGAACGAGCGCCCACAATTTCATAGGGTATGCCGACCACAATATCCCCGATTGATAGTCGTGGCCAAGGCCCCGATATTATGGGCTTTGAACCGTAATTGGCTAAAAAGCCTGCCGTATTGAACAAATTTGGACCTGGTGGAGCCGCCTCTTTCCTTTGATAGACGACAGAATGGACCCTTCCCCCAGGCGGTCGGCCTATCTAAGCGATTGCAGGTAGTGCCGCGGCGCCAGATTTTGCCGTCGGACCCCCCAAAAACCCGACTTTCCGAGCTCCATTTCCGAGACGGGTTCGCAGCAGACTGCCTCCTCCAGCGGTGAGTCTGGTGCGAACCTGCGCGCGGGGCGAAACGCTCGCAGGCCGCCATAGCGGGCCGTTCGCGAGGCCACGATGTAACCGCCGGGTTCGACCCTTAAGAGCCCTTCCTGGCC
>JBATYU010000650.1:0-3455 GCA_049674245.1 Bradyrhizobium sp.
CCGGGGCGAGCAGAGCTCGCCCACGATCCTGCGCGTCGAACAATTGGTCGCGCAAATCAACAGCTCCAGCATCCTGCCGCCGGGGGTCCATATCGAGCGGATCTACGACCGCAAGGATCTGATCGACATCACCACGTCGACCGTGCTGCACAACATGGTCGTCGGCATTCTCCTGATCGTGCTGTTGCAGTGGATTTTCCTTGGCGATCTCCGGAGCGCGCTGATCGTCGGCGCCACCATTCCGTTTGCGCTGTTCTTCGCGGTCGTGATCCTGGTGCTGCGCGGTGAATCCGCCAACCTGCTGTCGGTCGGCGCCATCGATTTCGGACTGATCGTGGATGCCACCGTGATCATGGTGGAGGCGATCTTCCGGCGGCTGACGCAGACCACGGCGCTCTCGGAAGTCGAGCAAAGCCACATCTCGACCGAGACCATCATGGGCATGAAAAGCCACGCTATTCTCAGCGCGGCGGCCGACGTGTCGCGGTCGATCTTCTTTGCCGCCTGTATCATCATCGCGGCGTTCATCCCGTTGTTCACCCTGAGCGGCGTCGAAGGCAATATCTTCGGGCCGATGGCGCGGACCTATGCCTATGCGCTGGCGGGCGGCCTGCTCGCAACCTTCACGGTGACGCCCGCTCTAAGCGCAATCATCCTGCCCTCGCACGTGCACGAGTCCGAAACGCGGATCATGGCGTTCGTGCACCGGCTCTATGTGCCCGCGCTGCACTGGGCGGTCGGCAACCGCAATCTGGTGATGGCGGGCGCCGTTGCGCTGGTGGTGATGACCGTCTTGCTCGGTCGCCTGCTCGGCCTGGAATTCCTGCCCAAGCTCGAGGAAGGCAATCTGTGGATTCGCGCCACCCTGCCGCCGACCATCTCGCTGCAGGAAGGCAACACCTATGTCAACGAGATGCGCAAACTGATCCGCAGCCGCCCCGAGGTGGAAGCGGTGGTGTCGCAGCACGGCCGTCCCGATGACGGCACGGACGCCGCGGGCTTCTTCAATGCCGAATTCTTTGCGCCGCTAAAGCCGGTCGGCGAATGGCCGGGTACCCACGACAAGGAGGAACTGACCGGGCAGTTGCTCAAGCAACTCGATGACCGGTTTCCTGGCGTCGAGTTCAATTTCTCCCAATATTTGCAGGACAACGTGTCCGAAGCCGTATCCGGTGTGAAGGGCGAGAACTCGATCAAGCTGTACGGCAACGATCTGCAGGCGCTCAGCGATACCGCCAACAAGATCAAGTCGGTCCTTGCGACCGTACAGGGCATCACCGATCTTGCGGTGTTCACCTCGCTCGGCCAGCCCACCATCCAGATCGATATCGACCGCGCCAAGGCCGCCCGTTACGGGCTCGCGCCTGGCGACATCAACGCCACCATCAAGGTCGCGATCGGCGGCGACACCGCCGGCGACCTCTATGAGCCCGGCAGCGACCGCCACTTCCCGATCATCGTTCGCCTTGCGCCGGAATACCGCAAGAGCGCCGAAGCGATCCAGAACCTGCGGATCGGTGCTGTTGGCCCGAACGGCACCATCGCGCAGATACCCTTGAGCGAAGTGGCCTCGATCAACCTGGTGTCGGGCGCGGCCTATATCTACCGCGAGCAGCAGGAGCGCTATCTGCCGATCAAGTTCTCGGTGCGCGAGCGCGACCTCGGCGGCGCGATCCGCGAAGCCCAGGACAAGATCGCGGCCCAAGTCCAGCTCCCGCCGGGATCGCGGATCGAATGGGTCGGCGAGTACGGCAATCTGCAGGACGCCATCAAGCGGCTGTCGATCGTGGTGCCGATCTCGCTCACGCTGATCGCGATGCTGTTGTGGTTCAACTTCGGCTCGATGGTCGACACCCTGCTTGCCATGAGCGTGATCCCGATGGCGATCTTCGGCGGCATGCTGGGGCTTGTGATTTCAGGCATCCCGTTCAGCGTGTCGGCCGCGATCGGCTTCATCGCGCTGTTCGGCATCGCCGTGATGGACGGCATCATCATCCTGTCGCAGTTCAATCAACTGATCGACGAAGGCCTTGACCGGGTCAGCGCCGTGATCCGCACGGGCGAATTGCAGCTGCGGCCGGTCTTGATGACCTGCGTGGTCGCGGGTGTCGGGCTGCTGCCGGCGGCGCTGTCGACCGGCATCGGCTCGCAGGTGCAGAAGCCGCTCGCGGTCGTCGTTGTCACCGGGATGATGCTGGCGCCGCTCGTTATTTTGGTGACCTTGCCGGTCCTGATCTCGTTCTTCTCGCGCCGCGCGCGCTGACTGCGGCTTGGCCGGACCAGGGATTTTGTGGGCATATGCCCATAAATCCTGCCCACTCGGTTTGTGGTTGACGCCTCGTAGCGGTTGTTCCTTGATTTGAAGACACGGGATGAAAATCGCGGGGAGAGAGAGAAATCATGCGGATCGAGGAACGCCAAAGCGGCGGCGCCGCCGGAACCTCCGACCAGATTCTCGGCGAGATCCGGGAGTTTTGCCGCGCGACACGGACCGCCGAGTCTACCTTCGGACGCCTCGTCGTCAACGACGGCAAGCTGGTATCGCGGCTGCGCGACGGCGCCAGGATCACGACCGGCACGCTCGACAAGGTCCGCGCCTATCTGTCCGAGCATCGCGCCGCTCAGCCGTCGCCGCAAGGCAAGCCCTCCACAGCCAAGGCGGTCAATGGCGCGGCCGTCGTCGCCGATATCGCGCCGCCCGGTTTCAGGTTCTTCGATAACAGGCAAAAATATCTGCTGTTCGTCTCGACCTGCAGCGAGAAGACCGAGATCGCCAATCGCGTCTCGCTCGAGCTTGGCAATCTGCAACCCGCGCCGCCCGCGCTGCGGCTGTTCGACGCCGGGGTCGGCGACGGCACCGTGCTGTCGCGAGTGATGCGCGCGCTGCACGCGCGGTTTCCCACCATGCCGCTTTATGTCGTCGCCAAGGAGATCTCTTTCGAAGACGTGCGCATGATGCTGGAAAAGATGGCGGACCGGCTGTTCGAACATCCGGCGACCGTGCTTGTCGTCACCAACCTCTATTATGCCGAGGCGCCATGGCTGACGCCGCGCTCGGCTAGGGCGGCGCAGGGCCTGATCTGGAAGGACGTGGCGCTCACCGGCAATACCGCGCACGGCTTTGCCGAGCAGATCGGCGAGCTCGAAGGGTTTTTGACCGAGAACTGGCGGGCCGGGATCAGCCCGACCACTGGCAACCCGCTCTATACGCGCCCCATCGTCCTGACGTTGCGGCGCGAGGATCACTCCTTCCTGCTCGATCCGATCATGCCGCGGCCCGGACGGGTGATGGCCGATTACGATCTGGTGCTTGCCTCGCAGCCCTATCGGGCGCGCGCCAGCGTCGAATTCAAGGCCTCAAAGGTGGTGACGCCGCTGGTGCGGGCGCTGCGGCCCGGCGGCCGGCTGATCGGCATCCATTCGCACGGCCACGATCCCGGCATCGAGATCATCGA
>JBATYU010000651.1:0-18235 GCA_049674245.1 Bradyrhizobium sp.
GGCTACACCAAGGACACGCCGGCGCCGCCCGGCGGCGAGATCGTTCGCGATGCCAGAGGTAATCCGACCGGACTTCTGCTTGCGAAGCCGAACGCGAACATTCTATACGCAACGTTGGCCAAGGGACCGAAGCTGCCGTTCGACTATCAGGTCAATTCGACACGGCATTTCATGCGCGAGCTGAACCGGCTCGGCGTCACGGGCGCGATCGACGCCGGCGGCGGTTTTCAGAACTTTCCCGAGGACTACGCCGTCATCCAGAAACTCTCCGATGAGGGGCAGCTGACGATCCGCCTGGCCTACAACCTGTTCACCCAGAAGCCGAAGGGCGAGAAGCAGGATTTTCTGAACTGGACCAGCACGTCGAAGTACAAGCAGGGCACCGATTACTTCCGGCACAACGGGGCCGGCGAGATGCTGGTGTTCTCGGCCGCCGATTTCGAAGACTTTCGCGTCGCGCGACCGGACATGCCCTCTGAAATGGAAGGCGAGTTGGAAGAGGTCGTCCGCATCCTCGTTCAGAACAAATGGCCATGGCGCCTGCACGCGACCTATGACGAGACGATTTCGCGTGCGCTCGACGTATTTGAAAAGGTCAACCAGGATACGCCGCTCGACGGACTGCACTGGTTCTTCGATCATGCCGAGACGATTTCCGACCAGTCCATCGACCGCATCGCGGCGCTCGGTGGTGGCATCGCCGTGCAGCACCGGATGGCCTATCAGGGTGAGTATTTTGTGGAGCGCTACGGCTTCGGCGCCGCCGAGGCGACGCCGCCGGTGAAGAAGATCCTCGACAAGGGCGTTAAGGTCTCCGCTGGTACGGATGCGACGAGGGTCGCCTCCTACAACCCCTGGGTATCGCTGGCCTGGCTCGTCACCGGCATGACGGTGGGCGGGCTTCGCCTTTACCCGCAGCGCAATTGTCTCGATCGCGAGACTGCGCTTCGGATGTGGACCGAGAACGTCACCTGGTTCTCCAACGAGGAGGGCAAGAAAGGCCGCATCGAGGCCGGGCAGTTCGCGGATATGATCGTTCCGGATCGTGATTTCTTCTCCTGTGCCGAAAGCGATATCGCGGACACGACAAGCGACCTCACTGTGGTCGGCGGCCGCATCGTTTACGCCGCCGGCGACTTCAAGGCGCTCGACGCAACCGCGCCCCCGCCGGCAATGCCGGATTGGTCGCCTGTCCGTAGCTTCGGGGGATACGGCAATTGGGTGGGTGCGGATGGAAAGGCGCAGGCGGTGAGGGTGCATGCCATGCAGGCGTGCGGGTGCTCCAACACCTGCGGCGTGCACGGCCATGATCACGCCCGCGCCTGGTCCGGCAGGCTTCCGGTCTCCGATTTCAAGAGTTTCTGGGGCGCGCTCGGCTGCGCCTGCTGGGCGGTGTGAGATGAGGCCAAAGATCGACACTCCGCGCTGGGTAGCGGCTATCCTTTCGTTACCGTGGCTCCTGCCGATCTCGAGAGCTGCGTTGGTCTCGGCCTTCCTGATCGGCGGGATCCAGAAGCTCATCGATTTCCCCGCGGCCGTCGCGGAGCAGGCGCATTTCGGCCTTGAGCCCGCTTGGCTCTGGGCCGCTGCGGCCATCGTGGTCGAACTCGGCGGCTCCGCGCTGGTGACTCTGGGACGCTTCGTCTGGCTTGGCGCCGGCGGCCTCGGTGTTTTGACCGCGATCGCAATGCTTACCGCCAACAGTTTCTGGACCATGGAGGGACACGACTGCTTCATGGCCTTGAATGCTTTCTTCGAGCATCTGGGTTTGATCGCCGGCCTGGTGCTTGTTTCAGTCCTGTCCCTGCACGCGCAGGGCGAAAAACTTCATGAGGCTTTCCATGATTTGCAACCGTCTCCTTAACATCCTGCTGATTTCGTCACTTCTCGCGGCTGTGTCCCCGGCCATCGCGCGGGATGCGGAGAGGGAAGCCATTCCGCAAGTAGGCGTTGGCGCTCAATATGACACCACCCATGTCTATGTGGCGCCCGAGGACGTCGACAAGTTTGCCACGAGCTTTCTCGCCACCTTCGGCGGGCAGAGCACGAAGCAGGTCGTCGTCACCGTGACGCCAACACCGAGCAGTACGACGTCGCAACTTCTGCAGACACCGGTCGGCACGGTCTCCCTGTTCGGCTTCAAAACGCCGGTCCCCTATCCTTTCGGCGCGGAGCGGACGGGCTATCTGGTCACCGACATCGACGAAGCGATCAAGATTGCCAAGGCCTCTGGCGCCGACGTTCTGGTCACGATCTTTCCCGACCCGATCGGCCGCGATGTGGTGATCCAATGGCCAGGCGGCGTCAACATGCAACTCTATTGGCACACGACAAAACCGTCCTATGCGGCCTTCGAGAAGATCCCGGAGAACCGGGTCTACGTCCCGCCGGATCGTGCCGACGCCTTTACACGCAGCTTCCTGCGCTTCTCGCATGGGAAGGTCGTATCCGACGATCCCAAGGCTCCCGGAGTTGAGATCGGCCGGCCCGAGGATATGTATCGCCGTATTCGTATCGAGTCGATCTTCGGCAAGATCACCGTATTCGTCACCGACGGTCACCTGCCGTACCCGTACGGGCGCGAGCTGACCGGCTATGAAGTCAAGGACTTGCAGGATACGTTGACCAAGGCAAAAGCCTCGGGCGCTGCCGTGCTGGTCGAACCGTATACCTCTGACGGACGGGCCGCGGCCATGGTACAATTCCCGGGCGGATATATCGCGGAGATTCATGCGGCCGCATCGAAGTAGGGGGCGCGATGGCAGTTCCGTTTTCACAATTGCCTTTGCACATGCGACTGGGAGGCGGGGCGGCGGCCGTACTTTTGTTGATTGCAGCGCCGCAGACGGCCCAGGCGGATGATCAGAGCTCTCAGGCCTCCATGCCGCAGCGGCCGGCCATCATGTTCAACCGATGGCAGGAGGACTGGTCGGTGCTCGCGGACCCGCGCGTCCCGCGTGAACCGTTCGACGAGTTCAAATATATTCCGCTGGCTGATACCGATCGCTACACGTATCTGTCGTTTGGCGCAGACACGCGCGACCGGTTTGAGGCTAACAACGCCGCTAATTTCGGCACTGGTCCAAACGTCGGCCAATATTACGTCATCACCCGAAACGAATTCGATGCCGACCTCCGCATAGCGAATCAAATACAGGCGTTCGTGCAGTTTCAGGCCGACTATGCACCCTGGAAAACCATGTTAACGCCGGTCGATGTGGACCGGCTCGATCTCGAGCAGGCTTTCGTCGTGCTGACCGAGCCTGTCGGCGGCGGAACGCTGAAGCTGCGGGCCGGTCGCCAGCAATTTGCCTTCGACCTGCAGCGCTTCGTATCCGTCCGCGACGGCCCCAACGTCCGGCAATCCTATGACGCCGGTTGGGCGGACTACGAGAATGGACCGTGGCGGTTGATCACCCTTTATAGTTTACCGGTTCAGGTTCGGGACATTACGATATTCGATGATTACAGCAGCGTCACGGTGCAGACCTTCGGGATGGCGCGGGCAGAGTATAAGTTTTCCCAGTCCCTGTTCATCGCCGGCTACTATGCCAATTTCACACAGGGGAACGAACGGTTTCCAAACGCGTCCGGCGACGAGCGCAGAGACATTTTCGATGTCCATCTGAACGGTAATGCTAATCATTTCGATTTTGACTTCGAAGGGATGAACCAGACCGGACGCATCGGCATCGAGCCGATCGAGGCCTGGGCTGTCGGGTCACTCGCTGGCTACACCTTCGCCGCCGTGAACTGGAGCCCAAGGGTGGGTATCCAACTCGACGCGGCGTCCGGTGACGGCAACACCAAACGTACCTTTGGGACATTCAATCCGCTGTTTCCCAACGGCTATTATTTTACGCTTGCGGGTTACACCGGGTACACCAACCTCATTCACATCAAGCCATCCCTGACGCTGAGCCCGACTTCGTCGCTGAAAATCGCGATCGCAGCAGCGGTTCAATGGCGTCAAACCACGGCCGACGCCGTCTACACCCAACCCGATGTAGCCGTCCCGAATACCGCCGGTCGGCCTGGCGCTTATACTGGGAGCTACGGCCAGCTTCGGCTCGACTGGACGATAGACCGCGCGACTTCTTTCGCGATTGAAGCGGTGCATTTTAAAGTCGGCGAGGCGATACGAAATGCCGGCGGGCACGACTCCAACTACCTCGGCGTCGAGATCAAACGCGGATGGTAGGTCGAACTGGTCAACCGTGTTTTGTTCATTCGGCCGAGACGCGAGAGGAAAATGCGGTGGCAGCAATGAAATGGGTGACTTTTGGCTCGGCCGCAGCGTCGAACTGGCGAATGGCATCCTGAACGACGCGATCCGCATTCGTCACGCGCTGGTGCTGGCGAAGGTGCTCGAGCCAGGACGCGACCATGAACGTCTCCAGGAAGCGCCCTTTCTCGGCCGCGTCTTCGAAAACGTCCCAGGCGTACGCGCCGTCCCGCCGTCGCTCCTGGCCCAGATCTCCGATCGCGGCCAGGAAAGCATCACCTCTCCGGGGATCGATGCGGTATTCGACGGTGACCAATACTGGCCCCCGATCAGCGTCCGTCTCGATCGTCAGAACCGGAGCCGGCCAATGCATCGACGGCGCGAGATCCATTCCCGCGCCACCCTGCAGCTTCCAGCGCCAGGTCAGTGCAATTCCACCCAGAGCGCCTGCGGCCGCGATAAAATGCGCTGCGGGTAAACCGAGCTCCGAAGCAAGCTTTCCCCAGAGGGCACTGCCGGCGGTCATCGCGCCGAAAAATACGGTTACGAACATCGCTATTCCACGACCGCGGACCCAATCCGGTAACGAGACCTGAACCGAGACATTGAGGGTCGCGAGCACCGCAATCCAGGAAATACCCGCGATCGCGCAGGCCGCAAGGGCGAGCGCGGAATGATGCGCAACGCCGAGCAGGGTCAAACTGAGCGCGGTGCCAAGCGTGCCGAGGGCAACCAGGCGGTCAGGGCCTAGGACGTTCTTCATCGATGGCAACGCGAAAGCACCAATGACCGCGCCAACTCCGATTGCGCCCAGCAATACGCCGTAGAGTTCGGGACCACCCGCGATCTGATTGCGCGCGACAAGAGGAAGCAGCGCCCAATATGCGCTTGCGAAGAAGAAGAACGCCATCGCTCTCAGCATGGTTGCGCGCAAATTCGGATTGTATCGCGCATGTCGAAAGCCGACCACCAGCGCACCTGTCAGACGTTCCGCCGGAAGCCCGCTTCCTTGCGAGGATGGCGGACGCCACCAGAGCAGGGCTCCTATCACGGCGAAATTGCACACCGCGTTGAGCCAGAACGGCGCCGCAATGCCCAACCCGCCGATAACCACACCGCCCAGCGCCGGTCCGATCGCCCTGCTTATGTTGATGCCGACGCCGTTGCTGGCCACTGCAGCAGCCAAGTCCTGCTTCGGGACGAGCTGAGGCACAATCGACTGCCATGCCGGAGCAGTGAATGCCGCGCCCGCACCCAGGAGGAATGTAAACAACAGGAGGATGGAAGGATTGATCAGGTCGAACCATACCAGCACCGCGCTCATCGCAGCTACAACGGTGAGGACGATCTCCGAGCCGATCAGAAAGCGGCGTTTATCGACGATATCGGCCAGCGCCCCGGCAGGAAGGGCGAACAGGAACATGGGGAGGCTGCTCGCCACCTGAACCAGCGAGACCGTGAGCGGATCGGCGTCCAGGCTCGTCATCAGCCAGCCGGAAGCCGCGTTATACATCCAGGTGCCGACATTGGCGACGACAGTCGCGATCCAAACCACCCTGAATGCTTTGTGTCGAAACGCGATCCAAGGGGAGGCGCGCGGCTCGGTGACCGGAGCATTTTGTCTTTCATCCGCAACAGTCATGTTTCTCACTTTTCCAAAATGCTGCCAGGGCGGCACCGCAAACAGATTGCTTCGGCGATACGCTAAGCCTACGCGGCGTTCGCGGGGTGAAGCTCAAAATTGTCCTGGCTTCATCTGTTCGAACTCGTCGTGGCACGCGTCGCTGAAGCCTTGCAACAGATCTATCGAGCCATCGATGGCCATTTCGCGCAGTTCGACGAAGCTCTTGTCCGGCTCCAGATAGGTGTCCAGGATTTTTCGGGCGACGTCTTCGGCACGCTGGACCACCGGCCTTGAAGACAGGGCCCGCATCCTGCTCAGCTTGGCGTAAAGACCGACCAGACCCGGAATGTCGGCTTCACCGTGCTGGAGCGCATCGATGTAGCACTTGGAGGCCTCCTCGATGAAATCCCTGTACAGGATCTGCCGGCGGCTCTTCTCGTGAAGCAGCCACTGGGCGCGGAGCTGACTTCGGTGGTTCAGCCAATTCGAAATTCCGCTCGTCAAGCCGCCGACAGTCGCTCCGGTGAGGGCGGCGAGCGCGGAGATGATGGAGGCGTCCACAGGTGCAGTCCCCAACCAGCTGCAGAATCCGGCAGTGATGACTACCGGGCCTGACTACTACTATGGCGCGGACGACCGCGGCCCTTCGGAAATCAGCCGTGAGCTCCGTTGCCCCGACATATACGACCAGAACCATTGCGTTAGGACGCGGAACCGGTTCTGAAGCTGTGGCAGCGCGAGCACGTGTAGCGCGGCCCACACCTGCCAGGTCACAAAGCCGCTGCTGCGCAAATGACCGGCCTCAAGGATGGCGAAGTTCTTGCCGACCACCGCCATATTGCCTTTGTTGCGGTATCGAAACGGTCGACCATCCTTGCGTCCTCTGACACGGTTGGCGATGACATGTCCGACAAATCGGCCCTGTTGAATGGCGGCCTGCGCCACTCCGGGGACGGGGTGACCGTCCTGGGTCATCGTGGCTGCATCTCCCACGACAAAGACATTGGGCGCCTCGGGGATGTCCATGAAAGCGCCGATAAATGCGCGCCCGGCGCGGTCTGTCTTGGTCCCGAGCATTTTAACGACAGGCGAGGCGCTGACGCCCGCTGTCCAAAGTACGGTGGCGCTGGGAATCCGGACGCCGGCCGCGATCACGCCCTGGTCGTCAACCTTCTCGACCTTTACGCCCGTTGAAACTTCAACCCCGAGCTTGGTCAGTCGTTTGGCTGCCTTTCGTGACAGCGACTCTGCAAAGGTCGGAAGAATACGAGCGCCGCCGTCCAGCAACACAATTCGGCTCTTGGCAGGGTCGATCTTGCGGAAATTGTTGCGCAGGGTCACCGACACCAGTTGAGCGATCGAAGCGGCAAGCTCGACGCCGGTCGGGCCGGCGCCCACCAACGCAAAGGTCATTTGGCGAGCGCGTTCTTTTGGGTCATCGGTCGCTTCCGCCAATTCAAACGCACCCAGGATCTTGGTTCGGATCGTTTCAGCGTCGTTGAGGCTCTTGAGGCCTGGCGCGAACCGCGCGAACTCGTCATGACCGAAATAGCTCGGACGCATTCCGGTCGCGATCACCAGGAAGTCGTACTCGAGTTTTCGATTGCCAATCCCCGGGCAAATGGCCTCCACGGTGTGCGCCCCCAGGTCGATGCCCTTAACCTCAGCCAGCAATACGCTGAGGTTCTTCTGTTTCGCCTCAAGCTGCCGGATCGGCGCCGCTATCTCGGCCGGTGACAAGACAGCGGTGGCGACCTGATACAGGAGCGGCTGAAAGATATGGTGGTTGCGCCGGTCGACCAGCGTTATTTCGACATTGGCTCGTTTCAGCGCCCGTGCTGCCGCGATGCCGGCGAAACCGCCGCCGACGATCAAGACCCGTTTTTTGCCCGGGACCGCCTTTGTTACAGGTGGCTTTTCTTGCGGGAACGATTTGGTCAGAACTGTAGTCATGGATGCTCCGACGGTTTACTGGGGCCAGCCGCCCGATCAGTATCGGATACAGCGGGGCTTCGGGCTAATCTTGAACGGCGGTGCGGTGCATAGAACGTCCATGCCGCTTTTCATGCTGGCGCGGGCAATACGCGCTCGAACAGAGGCCCGCATTCACCTAGCTGGCGTCCGACCTCGATCGTGGATCTCAACGGTGGCGGTCATGCCGGCCGAAAGGACTACATTGGGGGGCACCTCATCGATATGGATGCGAACCGGGATGCGTTGGGCCAGGCGTACCCAGGTGAAGATGGGATTAACGGTAGCAACGCCTTGACTGTTGGGCTGCGCGTTCGCGACGTTGATTGCGCGGGCGATGCTGTCGACGTGACCGAGCACGATCCGACCGTGGCCCATCAGCTTGATTTGAGCCGGATCTCCCACCCGGATAGGAGCAACGTTCGTCTCCTCGAAATATCCATCGACCCAGAATGAATCGGCGTCGACAAGGGAAATCGTGTTCGCGCCGACATTGACGTAGTCGCCAAGCTGCGCCAACAGGTTCGTCACATAACCGTCGACCGGAGCGAGAATGCGCGTGCGTTCGAGGTTCACCTGCGCTTGGTTTAGCTGGGCTTTGGCTTGCGCGAGACCTGCCTCGGCACTCAGGCGCTGCGCTTTTAGCGACTCGACCTGCCGCAGCGCCTGATTAAGGTTTTCCTGTGCAGACTGCACCGTTGCTTCCTGCTGATGCAGCTGGGACGTAAATTGCTGGGCATTTTGAACGGTGCCCCAGCCGTCCTTCGCCAGTTTTTGGTAGCGTTCGGCCTGTTGCTGTGCAAATACGAGCGCGGCGCGCCCCAGCCGTAGTTGCGCCTGGCTGGCATCGATCTGCGCCTGCTGGACGTTCATTTGCGCGTCGATGCTCTGCACGTTCGCCTGCGCCTGCTGCACCGCTGCCTCGGATTGGCTCACCGCGATCCTGTAGTTGGTCGGATCGATCACCAGCAATAGATCACCTTTGCGAACGTATTTGTTGTCGACCACACGTAGCTCGACGATGCGCCCTGCGACCTCCGGCGCCATCGTCACGACATAGGCGCGCACGGTGGCGTCTCGCGTCCACGGTGCCTCCATATAGACGCCCCACATCGCCCAACCCGACAGCCCGGCGAGCACAACCGCTGCCAGTGTGATCAAAAATGGACGTATCTCCGTACTGCGCTTGGTAGCGGTGCGGGATTCCGGCGGGCGGGAGGGGACGTCTCTGTCGAGATCCTTCAACGCCTTGTCGCGCTTCGATGTAACTTCAGTAACAGTCATGACGAGCTCACTCGGGGCAGGATGAAGGACGAAAGAACGATGATGTAAACTGCAAACACGAACAAAGCGGGATGCCAGACGTACCGCAGCAAGCCCCAGCGGTCAGCGACCCGACGCAGTACGATGGTAATGAGCCAGGCTTCGATCATCATGATTGAGATCGGCGCAACGTAGACACCGAATAGGTTGAGTTCAGTAAACCTCATGCGGGCGCTCCAGCGTCGAAGTAAGCGCCATGCTCGGCAAGCGCCTCGGAGATAACCAGGATACGGCCGCGCCCTCGAAGGGCCACGGTTGCCTCAGTGCCGGTTTCACGCGCAGAGGCGAGTCGGTCGTCGAATTGACGCAGCTTCGCGATCGCTTCAGTGCTGTGTCCGAGCGCGATGTCATTGAGCGCGGCGTCGAGCTCCGCGGTCGTCCCAAGGTGCGTAGCTATTTGGCGAAGGCCGATGATCTCGGTGCTGACGGAAAGCGCTGCAAGCAGCTGTGCGCGCTGCAATGGCGTTGCCTGATCTGGCAACGCCGTGAGCCGGCTGTAAAAGCGGCTCTGCCAATGGTCCGGTCTCGGAAGCACGGGAGCGATCGCGAGGTGACGCAGGTCGCGGGAGGTTAAGGCAAGAAGGCGACGCACTCGAAGGGCCGGCGACAACGGAGGCAACAGCCGAAATACCAGCGGTGCCACGCCGCAGCCTACGACGATTGCAAGCGCGGAATTGTAATATTGTATGGTGTCGTAGTTCATTTCGTTGGTGGGCGCGAGGAGAGGGTTGAAGTTGAACGTCATGGCGGTTAGGACGACGGTCACTATTGGTTGCCGGCTCGCAGCCATTGCAAAGCCGGCCGGCAAGAAGAAGAGACCCAAGGCGGCGCAAAAGGCCGGGAACGTTTGCAGCGCCGGCAACATCGCGAATTTGACGGCTGCCGCAAAAACAACTGCGCCGGCGATGCCCAGCGCGAATGCGAGAGCTCCGCCGTAGGCAAGATCGCCTTTCGGCGAAAGCAACAGAACCAGAACCGCTGCGAACACGATCGCCGAGGCGCCGTTTGGCCAGGCGGTCGCGACCCAGAAAAGCTCGACAGCACTGATAGCGAGAAATGCGCGGGCCGCATTGATGAGAGCAGGCAACCAGTCGGTTTCGCTTAGCTGGAAGCCGCGCGCGCCAAGCGATGGATGGTGCGGAGCATCGACAAGAAGCGCCAACCCATCGAGCACATGCAACATGCCGGCCAGCACCTTGGCCGTTTCGTCAGCGAGCAAACGCAACGACGGCGTGTCGGCGGGCAAGACAATCAATGTCCGCACCGCCTGCTCGCAAACGCGGTGTAGGGCCAAAGGATCAGCGATCCAGAGCACCGGCGAGCCTGCCTCCGGCATCGATCGAAGCGCGGACGGGAGGCTTCCCAGGATGATGTCGGCCCCCTGCCGCCTTGCGGCCTCGGGCAAACGACTGAGATGCGTCGCAACTCCGCGCCAGCCGTCCAGCGCCCCGAACAAGCCGTAGATGGCTGTTTGCAGCTTTGGCGAGTGGTAGCGTATGTGGCTGGATTCCCCGAGCGCCTGATCAATGACAGGGTCGAGCGCGATGACGCGCCGGACGAGCTCGCGGCGCTCGGCTTTCGTGTCCGGCAGTTGCGCCTCTGCAAGGGCGAGCATGCGGCCAAATCGACCCATGATCTCGGTCGCAAGATTTGCAAATGATTCTGCGAGCCGGCGCTGGGCGCCGCCGAGATCAGTACCGGCGAGGACGATACCAGCGCACGCGATCCCGATGCAGATCTCGCTCGCGCGCGTGACCGCCAGCAGGAAGACATCCGAACTCGCGCCTCCGGTCGCGCCGAGATTATCGGCGGCAATGATCGCGGCGGTATAGCCGGCGAGCGCTGCCGAGTAGGATGCGAAGTTGCGGAGCACCGTAGCGGCGAAAGCGCAGAGACCGCACCAGAAGGCAAGAAGCACCAGAAAGGCAATGCGATCCTGCGGAAAGCACGCGGTCAGCACCACAATCATTGTGGCGCCGACCACGGTGCCGATCATCCGGAACCAGCCCTTGCGCAGCGAAGCTCCAAGCTGAGGCTGGCACACGATCGCCGCGGAGGTGCCGGCCCAAAAGGGATTGTCGAGCTCGAGCCAGAACGCAACGAAGAGGGCGAGGCACACCGCCGCCCATAAGCGAAGTCCGTACAGTAGCGACGGAGCAGCCGTCGCCGCCTTGGCGAAGGCCCAGTCCCATCGGCCAGTAACGCCTGCATCAGCGATTGGTCCGGTCTGGTCGAATGCGTCTGCCATTGCCAGTCTTCATCCATTGGACGGCTCGCAAAGCGTCTCATGCAATCGAAAGGAGGATGCCGGCCCGTAGCCTACCGGTGCTGCGCCCGCGCACGGGAGGACGAAGGCGATCGCCCGAATGCTCTTCTTTCCCATCACGCTCGCGTTCATTCGTCGCGTCTGCTTGCCGAGGGCGATGCTAATTGCGCTGCGCGGTCCAGTAGCCCGTGCATCGCGCACTTCCCGCGCGACCGCTCCATTTTCCGCGACCTGATGTTCCGAAAAGCCTGCCCGTGCCGGACGCGAATTTGTCGTGAACCGTCACAGATGCATGAACCGAACCAGATTTCGCGACGTATCCCTTGAATTTTACGAGATTGGGATGAGTCACAACTCCGTCGGAAACATTGACGGTGAAGTTGTAGGCGGGATCGCATGAGCCCCTTTGCGTCACGAAGACGAGATCCCAGGAGCCATCATAGGCGGAACGCGCGTGTGCGACAGATGCCGGGGCGATAAAGAAGGCGGCTGCAATCATCCAGAGCGAAGGCGTCTTCATTGATAGTACTCCGTTAGGTAAAGCGGCCGCTTCCAGGCAGACGCAACAGACCTCGTCGATATTCGAATTGGGGAGCGGCGCGTTGCGGATAATCGAACGATGATCTGTCTTAGGAAAAGCTTGCGTAGAGCGCTTGTTGAAACGTGCTCGGATTATCCTGAATCGTGCGATCGCAACGCACGTCGTTAGATCCGAACTCGTCAGCTGACAGGTTTGAGCATGATTGGCCCCAATCGAGCAGCCGCGTTCAATCGCGGCCTGGGGTGAGGATGCATATTGAACGCACGCATTGACCGGCTGTTCGAACGAACACGCCGCTCTCTTTATGAAAGAACTCGGAGCAGCGAGATGAACGTCAAATCCATTGCTGGCCAGCTTGGGGAACGACGAGCTCGCTTTGCATTATCGTCTGATCCCGCTCATCCGCTGGCTGACCATTGGAGTGTGTCTGACTTCGTCGCCCTCACAAAGCCACGTGTGATGATGCTTGCCGTCTTCACCGCGCTCGTCGGATTGAGCAGCGCTCCAGTTCGACTTGGTCCGCTAGCCACTCTTGCTGCGGTCCTTGCCATTGCCGCGGGAGCTGGAGCCGCCGGCGCGCTCAACATGTGGTACGACGCAGATATCGATGCGATCATGAGCCGCACCGCGATGCGGCCAATTCCCCGCGGCAAGGTCTCCCGGTTCGAGGCGCTCGTCTTTGGATCCGCTCTTGGCGGGTTCGCAGTGGTGGTTCTCGCTTTGGCAGCGAACCTCACAGCGGCCGCACTGTTGGCCAGCACGATCGTCTTTTATGTTGTCGTGTACACGGTCTGGCTGAAGCGGGCCACCCGACAGAACATCGTCATCGGCGGCGCTGCTGGCGCGCTGCCGCCTGTGATCGGATGGGCCGCGGCAACCGGAGAAATCGGGCTCGAGCCGCTTACGCTGTTCCTCATTATCTTCCTTTGGACGCCGCCCCACTTCTGGGCTCTGGCGCTTAATCGTGCCGATGATTATGCCCGCGCTGGCGTCCCCATGCTGCCGGTCGTTGCGGGGAGGACTGCAACAACGCGGCAGATCCTGATTTACAGCGGCCTCCTGGCTCTCGCCTCGGAGCTGCCTTGGGTGCTCGGGTTTGCAGGTGCGATCTATGGCGTGATCGTCGCGATCTGCGGGGCGCTTTTCCTTCTGCTTGCACGCCAGCTGAACAGAAGCATCGAGGCCGATCGCCGCGCTGCTCACAGGTTGTTCGTGTTCTCCATCTTCTATTTGTTCGTGCTGTTTGCGGCTCTTCTGGTCGACCATGGCGGTGATTCATTCTCGCTCATGCGTGCCTCGCATGCTGGCCGCACCGTCACGGTGCACGCCGACCTCCTGCCAGGTGCCGCTCACAGCGCAAGCAGTTTCATCAACCTCAGCACTGGCGAGGTCTAACATGCGATACAGTTTGCTTGCCGCCGTCCTGATCGGTGCCGCGACACTTGGTGGCTGCACCGAAGGCGTGCTCGATCCGCAAGGGCCGATTGCCGTCGCCGACCGAGAAATTCTACTGAACTCGCTTGCCATCATGCTGGCGATCGTGATCCCGGTGATCCTTGCGATACTTGGCGTTGCTTTCTGGTTTCGTGCATCGAACGAGCGTGCGCGCTATCGGCCAAACTTCGCGTATTCCGGCCGTCTCGAGATGCTGGTCTGGTCGATCCCTGCCATGACGGTGTTCCTGGTTGGCGGCGTTGCCTGGGTCGGCGCGCACGACTTGAGCCCGCGCAAACCGATCGCATCGGCGGTGAAGCCTCTGAGAGTTCAGGTCGCCTCGCTCGACTGGAAATGGCTCTTCATCTATCCCGATCAGGGCATCGCAAGCGTCAATCGATTGACCATTCCCGTCGGCACGCCGGTCAGTCTGGAGCTGACCTCCTCGGGCGTGATGAACAGCTTCTTTGTGCCGCAGCTTGGCAGCCAGATCTACACCATGGCGGGAATGATCACCCGTCTTCACCTGCAAGCCGACCATCCTGGAACGTATCGCGGGTTTTCCGCTCAGTTCAGCGGCGAAGGCTTTGCCGACATGCATTTCGACGCCGATGCCGTGACGGACGAAAAGTTCGCGCAGTGGCTGGACGCAGCGCATAGCGCAGGCCCGGAGCTCGACACGAAGACCTATGCGGATCTGGCGAAGCCGAGCGCGTCGGTCGCGCCATTCACCTATCGTGCGGTCGCGCCTGGTCTGTTCGACAGCATCCTGGTCTCCGAAATGCAGTCCGACGATGCGATGTGCCGCAGTTATCCCACGTCTATGAGGGCGGAAAAATGAATCTTCTTGGCAAGCTGAATTGGAGCGCGATCCCGTTCGACCAGCCCATCATCATGGGCGCATCGGGCGGCGTGGTCCTGGCCATCGTGTTGGTCCTTGGGTGGATCACCTTCAAGGGTTACGTGCCTTATCTCTGGCGAGAGTGGCTCACCTCTGTCGACCATAAGCGCATCGGCATCATGTACATCATCCTCGCGCTGATCATGCTGCTGCGCGGCTTTGCCGACGCCATCATGATGCGGGCGCAGCAGGCGCTCGCAGCAGGCGGCGCGCAGGGATATTTGCCGCCCGAGCACTTCGACCAGATCTTCTCGGCGCATGGCACGATCATGATCTTCTTCATGGCGATGCCGTTCGTGATCGGAATGATGAATTTCGTGGTGCCGCTGCAGCTCGGCGTCCGCGACATGGCGTTTCCGACCTTGAACTCGGTGGCCCTCGGGCTGACCGCGTCAGGTATTCTCTTGGTCAACATCTCGCTCGCGGTCGGCGAGTTCGCGAAAACCGGCTGGGTCGCCTATCCGCCGCTGAGCGAGCTGCAATTCTCGCCCGGGGTGGGCGTCGACTACTATCTCTGGTCGCTGCAGATATCCGGCGTCGGCACGTTGATGACCGGAATAAACTTCGTCGCGACCATCCTGAAAACGCGCGCGCCGGGGATGAGCTATATGCGCATGCCCGTCTTTTGCTGGACGTCGCTCGCCGCAAACCTTCTTATTGTCGCGGCCTTCCCGGTTCTGACCGCGACTCTCGCGATGCTGCTGCTCGATCGCTACCTCGGTTTTCATTTCTTCACGATCGACGGCCAGGGCAACGCGATGATGTATGTCAACCTGTTCTGGGTTTGGGGTCACCCGGAGGTCTATATCCTGGTGTTGCCGGCGTTCGGCATCTTTTCCGAGGTTGTCTCGACCTTCTCCGGAAAACCGCTGTTTGGCTATCGCTCCATGGTTGCCGCGACGATGGCGATTTGCGTGCTGTCATTCGTTGTCTGGCTGCACCACTTTTTCACCATGGGAGCCGGCGCGAACGTCAACGGCTTCTTCGGGGTCATGACAATGATCATCGCGGTGCCGACGGGCGTCAAAGTCTTCAACTGGCTATTCACGATGTACGGCGGCCGCATCCGGTTCACCGTTCCGATCCTGTGGTCGATCGGCTTCATGGTGACGTTCGTGATCGGCGGCATGACCGGCGTGTTGATGGCCGTACCTCCCGCCGACTTCCAGCTGCACAACAGCCTGTTTCTGATCGCGCATTTCCACAATGTCATCATCGGTGGCACCGTGTTCGGCTTGATGGCGGGTTACAACTACTGGTTCCCGAAGGCATTCGGCTTCAAGCTCGACGAACGCTGGGGCAGAGCCTCGTTCTGGTGCTGGCTGATCGGCTTCTATCTCGCTTTCATGCCGCTTTACGCGCTGGGTCTCATGGGCATGACCCGCCGCATGCAGCATTACGACGTTGCCAGCTGGCAACCGTGGTTGGTGGTCGCGGCGATCGGCGTCGTCGTCATCCTCGCAGGCATCGTCAGCCAGGTCATCCAGCTTGTGGTGTCGATCCGCGACCGCGAACGACTGAAGGTGACCGCGGACCCATGGAACGGCCGCACGCTGGAATGGGCGACGGCTTCGCCGCCGCCGGCCTGGAATTTCGCCGTGCTTCCGCAAGTCAGGGACATCGATGCGTTCTGGAAAAAGAAGCAGCGCGAGCGCACGCAAGCCCAGCCGAAGGAGCGCAAGTTCGAGCCGATCGAGGCGCCGAAGAACAGCGCGACCGGCTTCATCATCGCGTTTTTTGCAGTCATTACCGGCTTTGCGCTGATCTGGCACATCTGGTGGATGGCAGGTGTTGGGGCAATCGGCGTTTTCCTGACCGTGCTTGCCTTCGCGTTTCGCGATGAGGAGGAAATCGAAATCCCGGCCGAGCAGATTGCGCGTTTCGAGCAGGCAAACCAGACGGAGATTGCAGTATGAACGTTGCTGTTGCAGTTGCTGATGACGTTCGTCACGAGGCGCAGTCGAGTGCAAGCGAGGCCGGTCCCGCTACCAAGCGGGTCGTGGTTGGTTACGGCTTCTGGATATTCCTGTTAAGCGACATCGTGATGTTTTCGGCGATCTTTGCCGCTTACGCGGTGCTCACGCACGCAACCGCCGGCGGGCCGAGTGGCGTGCAGCTGTTCAACCAACGCAGCGTTGCGATCGAAACCGGCTGCCTTCTCGCTTCGAGCTATACCTGCGGATTGATGTCCCTGGCGATCAGCTCCCGGCGCTATGCCGCCACTTACTGGGCTGCCCTCATCACCTTCGTGCTGGGAGCTGCGTTCCTGGCACTGGAGCTACGGGAGTTCGCCGGCATGATCGCCGTCGGGGCTGGTCCGCAGCGCAGCGCTTTCCTCTCCGCCTTTTTTACCCTGGTCGGCTGTCACGGGCTGCATGTCACCGCCGGCCTGGTCTGGCTGACGGTGATGATGGCCCAGGTCGCCATCAAGGGCTTTCGCGCGAGCGTCGAGCGGCGTCTGCTCTGCTTTTCACTGTTCTGGCATGCCCTCGACATCGTCTGGGTATGGCTGTTCACGGTGGTCTATCTGATGGGAGTCCTTTCATGACCGACACGCAATACGATCGCGCGCCCGGAGACGCAACAGCACTTCCCGACGTGGAACAGGGGACATCGTCCGGTGTGCTTGTCTACACGATCGGGTTGGCTCTCGCGGTGGTTCTCACGGCCATGTCGTTCTGGGTCGCCAACACATCGCTGCTCTGGGCAGGCGGTATCTCTCTAGGCCTGACTGTCCTCGCGATCGCGCAAATGGGCGTCCACCTGGTGTTTTTCCTGCACGTCACCACGGGACCCGACAACACCAACAACGTGATGGCGCTCGCCTTTGGTGTGCTGATCGTCGCCCTGGTCGTCGTCGGATCGCTTTTGATCATGGCAGATCTGAACGACAACATGATGCCTGCGGCCGAGTTGATGAATCTGCAAATGCAGCACTGAAAAGCGTCGCAGCAGCGGTTCTCAACAAGGACATCAAGAATAGATCATGAGACATGTTGTTCCGCATGCCATGGATCGCGAACATCCGGATGTCCGCTGCAGGCGCCTCTTGTTTCGGTGCTGGCATCGCGGGACGCAGGAAAGCGACCTCATTCTCGGCTCGTTCGCCGAGGACTCCCTCAAGACTTTGGACAGTGACCAACTCGGCCGATTCGAGGCGCTGCTCGATTGCACCGACCCCGACCTGTTCGACTGGATCTTCGGCGTGAGTGATCCGCCGCCAGAACATGACCACGACGTGATGGAGCTGCTGCGCAGTTTCTGTACCGAGCGACATCGTACACCGCGGCAAATTGGCCAGCATCGAATCTGAAAATAGACAGGAGTACCACAATGGAACGTCCCTTAGCGCCCTTCATGTTCCCGATCTGGTATCGCTTCCAGATCACCTCGGCGCTGTCCATCCTTCATCGGCTCACAGGCATCGCGCTGGCGGTGGGCTCGATCCTGCTCGTCTGGTGGCTCATCACCGTGGCGACCGGTGGTGAGCTGTTTGCAACCACCCACGCCTTTCTCGTTTCACCGATCGGCCTTGTCCTGTTGTTCGGCTGGTCGGTCGCCTTCTTCTACCACTTGTGTAACGGCGTCCGTCACCTGGCCTGGGATGCTGGGTACGGCTTTGAACTCAGGAGCGCAGCTCGGAGCGGCTATGCCGTTCTCGCCGCGACCGTGCTGCTGACCGCCATGACCTGGCTCTATGTGTTTCTGGTCTAGGAGACTTCGATGACAAAGGCTTCTTCCCTATCGGATAAGACGGCACTGCGCGACGAGGCGGTGCCCCGGCGTGTCCGCCAGTTCGGCAGCGCGCGCGATGGACTGCGCGAATGGCGATTGCAGCGCTTGACGGCGATCGCGGTCATCCCGCTGAGCCTCTATTTCGCAGCGTCGATCCTGTTGCTCGCGACCTCGGACCGAAAAACGGCAGCCGACTGGCTTGCCCAACCTGTACC
>JBATYU010000652.1:0-2065 GCA_049674245.1 Bradyrhizobium sp.
TCCACGATCGCCATCTGCCTGGCGGCGACGGCGATGCCCGCCGCCAGCGGTGAGATCGCGCAAGGCGCGACGGCCGCTCCATTCGCCGTCGCCGCGGCGGAAGGCACCGCGCCGAATTTTGCCGGCATCAGCAACTGGTTCAATTCAGCCCCGCTCAACATCGCGGATTTGCGCGGCAAGGTGGTGCTGGTGGATTTCTGGACCTATGGCTGCGTCAACTGCGTCAACACGCTGCCGCATGTCACCGAGCTCTATGCGAAGTATAAGGACCGCGGTTTGGTCGTGGTCGGCATCCACACGCCGGAATTTCCCTTCGAGCGCTCGGCGGCCAATGTGCAGGCCGCGCTGAAGCGGCATGGCATCACCTATCCGGTCGCGCAGGACAACGATTCGCAAACCTGGGACGCCTATCGCAACCAATATTGGCCGGCGCAGTACATCGTCGATCAGAGCGGCAAGATCGTGTTCCACCATGACGGCGAAGGCCGCTACGACGAGATCGACCGCACCATCGCCCGCCTGCTCAACGCCAATAGCTGACCAAAGCGTTTTCGAGGAAAACCCGTCAAGACAGAACTCGAGCCGTGGTCCTGATCGATCGAAACTGAGGCTCGCTCCAGCCGAACGACGCGATACCATCGCCCTATCCGGTGTGGTAGGCTCCATACCGGATATTTCAGCGACGGGTGGCCCATGTTCGAAGGCTGGGATGCCGTGGCGTTTGCCCGGGCGCAATTCGCCTTCACGATGTCGTTCCATATCGTGTTTCCGGCCTTCACGATCGGGTTGGCGAGCTATCTTGCGGTGCTGGAGGCGCTCTGGCTGTGGTCCGGGCGCGAAGTCTTCATCAACCTGTTCAATTACTGGCTGAAGATTTTCGCGGTCGTGTTCGGCATGGGCGTGGTGTCGGGTATCGTGATGTCCTACCAGTTCGGCACCAACTGGTCGGTATTTTCCGACAAGGCCGGCCCCGTGATCGGCCCGCTGATGGCCTATGAGGTGCTGACTGCATTCTTCCTGGAGGCGGGCTTTTTGGGCGTCATGCTGTTCGGCCTCGAACGGGTCGGGCACCGGCTGCATTTCCTCGCAACCGCGATGGTCGCGATCGGGACGCTGATCTCGGCGTTATGGATCCTATCGGCCAATTCCTGGATGCAGACGCCGGCCGGATACGCGCTCAACGCCGACGGCCAGTTCGTCGCCGCCGATTGGCTGAAGGTGATTTTCAATCCGTCGTTTCCCTATCGGCTCGTGCACATGGTGCTGGCGGCCTACCTCACGACGGCGATGGTGGTCGGCGCCGTCGGCGCGTTTCACCTGTTGCGCAACCAGAATCTTGCCGGCCCCCGCGTGATGTTTTCGATGGCGATGTGGATGGCCACCTTGGTGGCGCCGATCCAGATCATTGCCGGCGACCAGCACGGCCTCAACACGCTCGAGCATCAGCCGGTAAAGATCATGGCGATGGAAGGCCATTTCGACAGCCACAAGGACGGCGCGCCGCTGATCCTGTTCGGTTGGCCTAACGAGAGCGCCGCCAAGGTCGATTACGCCGTCGAAGTTCCGAAACTTGGATCGCTCATTCTCAAGCATTCGTTCGATGCGCCGCTCGCGGGCCTCGACACCGTGCCGCGCAAGGATTGGCCACCGGTGCCGATCCCGTTCTGGTCGTTCCGGATCATGGTCGGAATGGGATTTCTGATGTTGGGGCTCGGCCTTCTCAGCCTGCTGATGCGCTGGCGCGGCAAGCTCTACGAATTCAGGTTGCTGCACATGTTCGCGGTCGCGATGGGACCGGCGGGTTTTGTCGCGGTGCTGGCGGGGTGGATCACCACCGAAACCGGGCGCCAGCCGTTCACGGTCTACGGCCTGCTGCGGACGGCTGAAGCCGCTTCGCCGCTCGCGGCGCCCGCGGTCGGCTCCTCGCTCATCGCCTTTGTCATCGTCTATTTTGCGGTGTTTGCGACGGGCGCAATTTACATCCTGCGCTTGATGGCACAACCGCCGCATCGGGGCGAACAGGGACCGGGCCACGACGCGCCGGCCCGCGCCGCCGGCATCACGC
>JBATYU010000653.1:0-1730 GCA_049674245.1 Bradyrhizobium sp.
AATCGAGGTCGAACGACAGATCGTTCAGTGGATGGCCGAGATGTTCGGCTTTCCTGCCGCTGCCAGCGGGATTTTCGTCACCGGTACCTCGATGGCCAATCTGATGGCCGTGCTGGTGGCGCGAACAGCCGCGCTCGGCACCTCCGCGCGACAGCATGGCATCGGCCATGAAGGCACGCTCCTGACCGCCTACACCTCGAACGCGGCGCATGGCTGCATCGCGAGAGCGATGGACATCGCGGGCTTCGGTACCGATGCTCTGCGCTGCATCGCCGTCGACCCTTCGCACCGGATCGACATCGCCGCGCTGCGCGCGCAGATCGCGTGCGACCGCGAGGCCGGGCTTACCCCGTTCCTGGTGGTGGCCTCGGCCGGTACGGTGGATATCGGCGCCATCGACGATCTGCTGGCGCTCGGCGCGTTGTGCCGCGAACAGCAACTCTGGTTTCATGTCGACGGCGCCTATGGCGCGCTCGGGATTCTCTCGCCGGTGGTCGCGCCGCGGCTCAAGGGAATTGAAGACGCCGATTCGATTGCGTTCGATTTCCACAAATGGGGACAGGTGCCCTATGACGCCGGTTTTCTGATGGTGCGCGACGGCGAGCGGCACCGCCGCGCGTTTGCCGCGCCTGCCGCGTATCTGCGGCGGGAAACACGCGGACTTGCGGCAGGCTCGCCGTGGCCTTGCGATCTTGGCCCGGATCTGTCGCGCGGCTTTCGGGCGCTCAAGACCTGGTTCACCCTGAAAACCTATGGCACCGAAAAAATCGGTGCGGTCATCACCCGCACCTGTGCGCTGGCCGGATATCTGGAGGCGCGGGTCGTGGCCGAGCCGCGGCTGGAGCTGCTGGCGCCGGTCAATCTCAATATCGTCTGCTTCCGCTATCGCGCGGCTGACGCCGACAAGGTCAATGGCGACATCGTCATCGACATCCAGGAATCCGGGATCGCGGCGCCGTCGACCACCGTTCTCGACGGCCGGCTTGCGATCCGCGCGGCCATTGTCAATCACCGCACCGACACCTGCGATATCGATGCATTGATTTCGGCGGTACTGGAATTCGGCGCACAGCGATCGGGGTCCTGCGACGGCCTGGTGCTGCAAGTCGAGCCGTCTCCGCCGCTGGCGATGTAAACGATCCCCGTCAGGTGGAGCACTGCCCTTCCGGGGTGGGTCGTAGCTCCGTCAGACATGCGAAAGGCCCCCTTCCGGAGGCCTTCTTGTTTTGTGGCCGTGCGCTGGTTGTCCCGAACCGCGATGGCGCTACGCTGATTTGCGATCGGTTTCAATGTTGGCACGGGCCGCCTGAATCAGCTGCTCTTCGTGGCCGATCAGCTTTTTCGCTTCTTTCAGCGCGTAATACGGATCGCCATTCAGAATATGATTGTTGATCCCTTCGATGAAAGGCCACGCGCTCGGCATGGTGCTCAGAATGTCCCGCACCAGGCTGAAATAGGTCGGATGATGGGCCATCGGGTCCGGCGACAGATACATCAGTTGCACCGCGAGATAGATCAGCTTGGCTGGCGTGTCCGCGGTTTCCGGCGTCAGGATGTCCTTCTCGCGCAGAATCGGAACCTTGTCGCCGTCGATCAATAGCCGGGCACGCTGATCGGTGTTGGTGATCACACAGGCGCCAATGATGATCCGTTCGTGCGGCTTGAGCTCGACCTTCAAAGCCATGGCTGTTCTCCGTTGCCGCTTCTCGCGGGAGCGATCACTACAGCGA
>JBATYU010000654.1:0-4664 GCA_049674245.1 Bradyrhizobium sp.
GGATACCTGGAGGTCCAAGGTTGATGGATTGGGTCTCTTCACGGGCCAGATTGGCTACGCATGGAATGCCTCCCTGTTTTATGTGAAGGGCGGCGCTGCGGTCGCCAACCAGCGGTGGGATTTATTAAATGTTGCTGGCGTTGGATTGGTCTCGGCAGAACGGACACGTTGGGGTGGGACCATCGGTGTTGGCTGTGAGTACGGCTTCGCGCCGAATTGGAGCGTCGGCATAGAATGGGACCATATTTGGGCCCAGAACGATAGCCGCACCTTCTTGACGCCCGGGCTAGCGCCTGTCGTCACCTCGGTCACCGCCAATTCGAGGTCAGACATTGATATGGTCACGGCGACCATCAACTACCACTTCAACTGGGGTAAAAATCCGGTCGTAGCTAGATACTGATCTCCTTGATCTCCGGCCAACTAAAGCCCCGGCACCGTCCGGGGCTTTTTGTCGAGTACGATTTGCCACCGTCAACAGACATCGACGGCAAGGGGATGAAATTCCGTTTGGTGCTACTAGTGTTCCGTCCCGGAAATTCGCTGACAAAGTCGCGCCAAAAAAACTCGAAAACCACGCAGCTTGACGAGAAAGTCAGGGCGGCCAACGAAGAGAGGCAGCGCTTGAGAGCGGCAACACGCCGCCTTAAGCCGACGTTCAAAAAGCCGCCTGCGTCGCGCTGACATTGAAGCTGAGGAAAGATATCGGCGTCACGACCACAAAAATGGCTGTCACAGCCATATTGATCCAACGCATGTTGAACCTCCGGGTCAGGTCAGCGCTTTCTGACGCAGATAGACGAACCAGTACACGGCGCCAACCATGATCGACCCGCCGATGATATTGCCGATGGTTACCGGAAGCAGGTTGCCGACAAAAAAATTGTCCCAGGTCAACTCCGGAAAGTCCGCCGGTGTCTTGCCCAAGGTCCGCCAGAACGAGTCCGGCGCTCCGGCTTTGATGAACAAGCCCATCGGAATGAAGTAGACATTCGCAATACTGTGCTCAAAACCTGCCGCCACGAATGCCGCGATCGGGGGTACGATCGTAAACACCCTGTCGACAGTCGTCCGCGCACTGAAACACATCCATACCGCTAGACACACCAGCGCATTGCACATGACGCCAAGTGTCAGCGCCGGAATGAAAGCCAGCGAGGCTTTCGCGTTTGCCGTATTCAACGCGGCCAGCCCAACTGCGCCGCCGCCGAAGGTGTATTGCGTCGTGAAGAACATCAGCGCTGCGGTCAAGATCGCCCCGGCAAAATTGCCGATGAACGCAAGAACCCAATTGAGCAGGAGCGCGCGCGTCTTCACCTTGCCGCTGGCCCAGGCCATGACAATGATATTGTTGCCCGTGAAAAGCTCCGCCCCTCCAATGACGACCAGTATCAGTCCGACGGAAAACGCTACGCCAGTGAGAAGACGCACAACGCCGTAGGGCAAACCGGTAGACAATGCCAGTTTACCGTCAGCGGTGGCTATCGCGATGGTCCCCGCGCTGACCGTCGTTGCGAAAATGGCTCCAAAGGAGATGAATGCTCCCGCCAGGACGCCGAGCACGAGCAAGGTCAGGGGATCGGTGGAGGCTCGCTTTACCCCGCTCTCTTCAGCGCGAAGGGCCATCATGGCCGGCATGATCGCCTCAAACGTGACAGTCTGAGGCGGGGTTAACTTATCTCGAGACGATTTTTCTTCCATTGGCGCGCGCCCTCTTGCCCGCAAATCTTCGCGTTCGTTCGAGCCCGGCCCGATTGGCAACCGTTCCGATCGCGCATCTCAAGATCGGTTCGTCAGCCGCCCGTTCCTGTCGCCAAGAGAAGACCGACGATCTGAACCGCGATCACCTTCACGATGGTCATTGACGGAAAGATCATCGCATACCCAATGTCCGGCCGCTCTGTTGGCGCCATCCGTGTAGAATAAACCAGAATTGCCGGATTTCCGGTCGCGCCCGATGCGACGCCAACCAGATCGTCATAGGGAATCTTCATGACGAAGTGGCCCACCAGCAATACGATAGCCACTGTCGTCAACAGGACGGCGACGCCGATGAAAAGCAGTGTCAGCCCGCTTTCCGATACGGTGCGGACGAACGGCGCGCCCGCGTTGACCCCGACCGAGGCAAGGAACATCGCCAGCCCGAAGTTTCGCAGAACGAGATTTGCCGGCAGCGGCATCACCCATAGCATCGGGCCGGTGCGGCGCATCTTGCCGAGGATGAGAGCAACGATCAGCGGTCCACCACCGATGCCAAGCGTGACGACACCGACGCCGGGAACTGGAATCGGTATCAATCCGAGCAATACGCCTAGCACCATGCCAATCCCGAGCGACACATAACTGAATTCCGCGGTCGCCTTCACGGTATCGCCAAAATGCTTCCTGACCTCTTCCTTCCGCTCAGGCGGCATCAGTACACCGACGCGATCGCCGAATTCGAGCGTGAGATCCGGCGCCGGGACGAGATCGGCGTCGTACCGCCTCACGTGCAGCAGGTGAACGGGAAAGCCGGCGGGCAATGGCAGGCGATCAAGCGGCACGCCGACCACGTTGGCCTTCCCGACGAACACCCGGATGTAATCAAGATCGGCGCGATCCTTGATGATCCTGCCGGGCTCCAATTTTCCGAACCGCGCAGCCGCTTCCGCTATCGCGTCTTCCCGCTCGGCAACGACCAGCAGCCCATCCCCGGGAGACAGCATGACGTCTCCGGCCGGGACGATGTTTTGGCCGCCTTTGCGAACCATCGTCACCTGCATGCCGCTTGGCAGGTCGTTCGTGACCTCGCCGAGGCTCTGGCCGCCGAATTTCTCGCCGAGCGAAATCTCGCCCATGTGAAAACGCTGCACCTTCGTCGGGAATTTCGGCTTCAACATCCTCGTCATGAAATAGATACACAGGATCGGACCGATCACCCCAAATGGATAGCTGATCGAGTATCCGATGGAGGGATCCTTGTTGCCCATGACGTCGAGCGCGGCTTGCAAAGTGGCGGTGCTTGTCATCGATCCGGCATAGATGCCGAGCGTATGACCCAATTTGAGCCCGTAGGCGTGGCCCAGTCCGAGCGCCACCAGGAGGCCTGCGACGCATGCGATCAGCGCCAGCAGATTGTACTTTCGACCGGCAGCTCCCTTCATTCCCTCGAAGAACTGTTGCCCATAAAGGATTCCGATCCCGTAGAGGAACATGATCAGACCGGTCAGGCCAATCGGACCGACGATCTGGGCCTTCGGCGCAAATGCGCCAAGCGCCAGGCCGACGAATAGAACGGCGCCGACGCCGAGTGAAAATCCGCCGAAATTGATCTGGCCGACCAGGTAGCCGAGACCGATGGCCAGAAAAATCGTGAGAATGGGCTGAGTCCCGATGATGTCGCGAGCAAGATCGATCATGAGAAGGCTTCCTGGCATGAATTGGAAATTTGCGACGGCCGACTAGCGGACGTTGCAGCCGGCAGCACGGAATTGTTCGATCACGCGATTGACGAGATCGGGCGTCGGCGTCTGCGTTTCGAGGTGTTTGTAGTCGAGCTTCATCGCCTTCCATTTGAACTCGCCAAGCTGATGGAACGGCTGTATTTCCACCCACTCGACATTCTTCATCGGGGCGACGAAGCGCGCTATTCCATCGACGTTGGCCGGATCATCCGTAAATCCCGGCACCAGCGTGAATCGCACCCATACGCGCTTGCCGAGTGCGGCGAGCCGCTCGGCGAATCGCAAGGTCGGCGCCAGCTCTCGGCCGGTGACGTTGCGATAGGTCTCCGGATTCGAGCTCTTGATGTCGAGCAAGACGAGATCGAGATTGGACAGATATCTGTCGCCGGCCTTGTCGCCGAGAAATCCGGACGTTTCGATGGCGGTGTGAAGCCCCATCTTCTTGGCTGCGGCGAGTATCCGCCCGGTGAAGGCAAGCTGCACCATCGGTTCGCCACCCGAGATGGTCAGGCCGCCGTCAAGTGCGCGCAGCGCCGACGCAAAGCCGGCAAGGCGGTCGATGACCTGTTGTGCCGAGATGTAAGTGCCGTCCTTCAAATGCCAGGTATCGGGATTGTGACAATAGGAGCAGCGCAGAAGGCATCCCGAGACGAACAGCACGACCCGCAGGCCGGGCCCGTCGTAGCGCGATGCCGTCTCGTAGGAATGAGCGTAGCCGAATTCGCCGCCGGTCTCTTCCGGCGCCTGGCTTTCATCCGGCGCGTCGGGGGAGATTCCGACGCGCAGATCATGCCGGCTGCCCGGCTCCAGCGTTGCAAGGTGTGACATCGCGCCCTCCCCTAGACCTGTCCGTGGAAGGTGCGGCTGATGACGTCCTGCTGCTGCTCACGCGTCAGCCTGATAAAGTTGACGGCATAGCCGGATACGCGGATTGTGAGCTGCGGATACTTGTCGGGGTTCTTCATCGCATCTTCGAGCACATCCTTGTCGATAACGTTCAGATTCATGTGGAACCCGCCGCGGTCGAAGTAGACGTCGAAGGCCTTCACTGCTTCGTCCAGGAGCTGGCCTTCGCTCAAGTGCGCCTTCTGTGGCGCGATAGATACCGTGTAGCTGATGCCGTCTTGCGCATCCTTGTACGGAAGCTTTGCAACCGACAAGCAGGACGCGAGCCAACCATGGCTATCCCGGCCGTGCATTGGGTTCGCGCCCGGTCCGAAC
>JBATYU010000655.1:0-5439 GCA_049674245.1 Bradyrhizobium sp.
CGGTGCGCCCTTCGGTCCGGCATTGCGCAGCACCAGCACGTCGTCGGCGTTCACATCCAGCGCGGGATCGTCGACCCGCAGCGTCATATCTTCGATGGATTCGAACACCACGGCGCGGCCGGTATGCCGCAGCAGTTTGGGGCTCGCCGCCGAATGTTTTATCACCGCGCCCCGCGGCGCGAGGTTGCCGTGCAACACCGCCATCGCGCCTTCCGGCTTGATCGGATTCTTTCGCGAGCGGATGGCATCCTGCCCGGGGACTTCCTCAGCACCAGCGACGACCTCGCGCAGCGTCTTGCTGGTAATGGTTTTGGCATCGAGATCGATGAGATCGCCGAGCTGCGCCATCAGTTTCGGTACCCCCCCGGCATGGTGGAAATGTTCCATGTAATGCTCGCCCGACGGTTTCAGGTCGACCAGCACGGGTACCTCGCGGCCGAGCTTGTCGAAGGCTTCGAGATCGATGCGATGCGGCGTGCGGTTGGCGATGGCGGTGAGATGAATGAGACCGTTGGTCGAACCGCCGATCGCCTGCAGCACCACCTGCGCGTTTCGGAACGATGATTTCGTCAAGAGCTCGCTGGGTTTTGGCCCCTTCGCGACCGCCATGGCGGCGGCGACCTTGCCGCTTGCCTCGGCAAGCCGAAACCGCTCGGCATGCGGCGCCGGTATGGTCGCGCTCATCGGCAGCGACAGGCCCAGCGCCTCGGTGACGCAGGCCATGGTAGACGCCGTGCCCATCACCATGCAGGTGCCGACCGAAGGCGCGAGACGCCCGTTGACCGCCTCGATCTCGTCATCATCAATTTCGCCGGCGCGGTATTTCGCCCATAACCTTCGGCAATCGGTGCAGGCGCCCAGCACCTCGCCCTTGTGATGGCCGACCACCATCGGCCCGACCGGAATGACGACGGTCGGCAGATCGGCCGAGACCGCCGCCATGATTTGCGCCGGCAACGTCTTGTCGCAGCCGCCGATCACTATCACCGCATCCATCGGCTGAGCACGGATCATCTCTTCGGTATCCATCGCCATCAGATTGCGCAGATACATCGAGGTCGGATAGGAAAAACTCTCGGCGATCGAGATGGTCGGAAACACCATGGGCATCGCGCCGGTCAACATCACGCCGCGCTTTGCCGCCTCGATGATCTGGGGGACGTTGCCGTGACAGGGATTGTAGTCGCTATAGGTGTTGGTGATGCCGACGATCGGGCGGTTGAGCGCATCGTCCGAATAGCCCATCGCCTTGATGAAGGCCTTGCGCAGGAACAGCGAGAAGCCGGCGTCGCCATAACTCGTCAGTCCCTTGCGCAGTCCGTCAGACATTTCGGTTTCCTTTTATGTACCTTGTCATTCCGGGCTGGTCCCAACGGGTCGGCGCTTGCGCCGCCCGATGACAGGCTCCGGACCAGACCTCAGATGCGCAATTGCGCATAGGGGAATCTCGAGATTCTCCGATGCGCAATTGCGCATCGTAGTTCGTGCTTCGCACGCCCCGGAATGACGTGGTTATTTTTTCCAGCCGGTGATCCTGCTCATGTCGCCGTCGAACTCCATGCCGCAGAAGGCGCCGCCCTGGTAGAAATCGCCGACCGGATCGGGCTTGAGCTTGGCCTGCTCGGCAAAGGCATGCTCGCGAAAATCCTCCCCGCGCCCGGTCGGACGATAGCCGAGATCGTAGGCGCGGTGGTTGTCCCACCATGAACGCTCGTTATACGAGGCGCCATAGAAAATCTCGAAGTGGATGTCGGGATGATCGAGCCCGATCCGGCACAGTTGAACCAGGTCCTCCGGCTTGAGCCAGATCGACAACCGCCGATGATCCAGCGGCCTGTCGCCGAAATTGCCGATCCTCAGGCATGTGACCTTGAGCCCGTGCTTGTCGGCATAGAGCGCGCCGAGCGCTTCGCCGAACGCCTTGCTGACGCCATAACGGCTGTCCGGCCGCGTCGTCACATCGGTGCCGATCCGGTGATGCCTGGGATAGAAGCCGACCGCATGGTTCGATGACGCAAATACGATGCGCTTGACGCCCTTCTTGCGCGCCGCTTCGAATAGATTGTAGCAGCCGATGATATTGGATTGCAGAATATTGTCCCAGGGACCTTCGACCGAATAGCCGCCGAAATGCAGGATGCCGTCGATGCCTTCGCAGATCGCCTCGACCTGGGCGATGTCGGACAGCTCCGCCGCCTTGAATTTTTCACCGCTGCCGAGATCGGCGGGCGCCTTGAGGTCGCTGAGCAAGAGGTCCGGATAGATCGGCGGCAGCAATTTGCGCAAACTGGTGCCGATTCCCCCCGATGCGCCCGTCATCAATATGCGTGGCATTTCTTCCCTCGTCACTTCAACCGCTGATTTGCGGTCGTTGGCCGGGAGTGATAGCAAACCAAACCGCGAGGAAACGCAACAACGAGAACAGCAAATGTCCGATGCATCATCCCATGCGCAGATCCATTCTCAAGCCTGGCGCCCGGCGAGCCATTATCCCGATCCGGCCATCCACGCGCTCGATCCCAGGTTCGAGAAATACTGGCTCAAATTGTCGGCGGTGGAACGGCTGACGACAGGCCTGCGCTGGGCCGAGGGCCCGGTGTGGTTTGGCGACGGGCGCTATCTTCTCTGCAGCGACATCCCGAACCAGCGCATCATCAAGTGGGAGGAGGAAACCGGCGCCGTCAGTATCTATCGCAAGCCGTCGAACTTCGCCAACGGCAACACCCGCGACCGCCAGGGCCGGCTTGTCACCTGCGAACATGGCGGCCGCCGCGTCGTCCGCACCGAATATGACGGCTCGATCACGGTCCTGATCGACGCCTTCGACGGCAAGCGGCTGAACTCGCCGAATGACGTCGTCGTAAAGTCCGATGGCTCGATCTGGTTCACCGATCCGGTGTTCGGGCTGCTCGGCAATTACGAGGGCTACAAGGCCGAGCCCGAGATCGACGCCAATGTCTACCGGATCGACGGGGCGACCGGAAAGGCTGCGATCGTGGCCGAGGGCGTGCTCGGACCGAACGGATTGTGCTTCTCGCCGGATGAGAAAATCCTCTATGTCGTTGAATCCCGCGGCGTGCCGAACCGCAAGATTTTGGCGTATGACGTGGCCGAAAGCGGCGACACGATCGCCAACAAGCGCGTGTTCATCGACGCCGGACCCGGCACCCCCGACGGCATGCGCTGCGACATCGACGGCAATCTGTGGTGCGGCTGGGGCATGGGCGATCCCGAGCTTGACGGCGTAGTCGTGTTCGCGCCCGACGGCGTCATGATCGGCCGCATCGCGCTGCCCGAGCGCTGCGCCAACCTCTGTTTCGGCGGCCTGAAGCGCAACCGTCTGTTCATGGCGGCGAGCCAGTCGATCTATGCGCTTTATGTGAATACCCAAGGCGCGCTGGGGGGCTGACGTCATTGCGAGGTGCGAGGCGACGAAGCAATCCAGATCTAACATTGGATTGCTTCGCTTCGCTCGCAATGACGGCTAGCGGTTACGCCGCGCTAAAGCCGGCGATCGCCTTGGCCTCGAGATATTCCTCCAGGCCGTACTTGCCCCATTCGCGGCCGTTGCCGGACTGCTTGTAGCCGCCGAACGGCGCGGTGCGCTCGTTCGCCACGCCCTGCAGATTGACGTTGCCGGCGCGTAGCTTGCGGCCGACCTTGCGGGCGCTTTCGACGGTATCGGCGGAGACGTAACCGGCCAGACCATACGGCGTGTCGTTGGCGATCTTCACCGCGTCGGCTTCGTCCTTGGCGCCGAGGATGGTCAGCACCGGTCCAAAAATTTCCTCGCGCGCGATCGTCATGTCGTTGGTGACGTCGGCAAAGACGGTCGGGCGCACATAGAAGCCCTTGTTGACGCCCTCGGGGAGACCGGGACCGCCGGCAACCAGCGTTGCACCTTCCTCGATGCCTTTCTGGATGAGCTTCTGGATCTTGTCCCACTGGCCGCGGTTGACGACCGGACCGATGGTGGTGCCGTCCGCACGGGGATCGCCGGCCTTGGTCTTCTCCGCGACGCCCTTGGCGATGGCGGCCACTTCCTTCATCTTCGACAGCGGCACGATCATCCGGGACGGTGCGTTGCAGGACTGGCCCGAATTGTTGAACATATGCATCACGCCACCAGTAACGGCCTTGGCGAGGTCGGCGCCTTCGAGGATGACGTTCGGCGATTTGCCGCCGAGCTCCTGGCTGACGCGCTTCACCGTGGGGGCCGCGCGCTTGGCGACATCGACGCCGGCGCGGGTCGAGCCGGTGAACGAGATCATGTCGATGTTCGGGTGCTCGCTCATCGCGGCGCCGACTTCGGGGCCAAGCCCGTTGATCAGGTTGAACACACCCTTCGGCACGCCGGCGTCGTGCAGGATTTCAGCAAAAATCAAGGCCGAGCTAGGCGTAAATTCCGACGGCTTCAGGATCATGGTGCAGCCGGCCGCCAGCGCCGGCGCGACCTTGCAGGCGATCTGGTTCAAGGGCCAATTCCAGGGCGTGATCATGCCGACCACGCCGACCGGTTCACGCAGCACCACCGCCGTGCCGAGGGTTTCCTCGAAATGATAGTTCTTGAGCACGTCGAGGGTGGAAGCGAGATGGCCAAGGCCTGCGCCGGCCTGCAGTTTTTCCGCCATCGGCAGCGGCGCACCCATCTCGTCGGAAACGGCGGCGCCGATATCCTTCATGCGGGTCTTGTAGACTTCGATGATTTTCGAAAGCAGCGCGACGCGCTCCTCGCGGCTGGTCTGCGAATAGGTCTCGAAGGCGCGTCGTGCCGCGGCGACCGCCTTGTCGACGTCGGCCTTGGAGCCGAGCGCAACCTCGTACATCGCTTCTTCGGTCGCCGGATTGACGACGGGGGTGGACTTCTTGACGACCGGATCGACCCAGGCGCCATCGATGTAGAATTGCATGCGATTGACCATCGTAAACCTCTTTATTTCGGGCCGAATGAAGGGGGCAGGTAGCGTTCGGCAACTATTCTTGCACGAAAGCCCGGCAAATTGAACCCGCCATATGCGGGGCGCCGGCTTGCGGCGCACGCTGGATATAAGGTCAGCGGTGTGGCGCTGGCAAGGTGGGCGGTCGTCAATACGGGTCCCGGCTCTGCGGAGCAGCGTGAAGACCGCTGCACCGCGTCCGGGACACGGAATGATGCCTCGAAACAAGCCCTCGTGCCCCGGATGCTGCGCAGCGCGATAGCGGTGCGCTGCTGATCCGGGGCCCACGGTTGCGTCATCACACCGCCATCTTGCGGTGCCGCACCGGCGCGCCGACGGTCAAGGCTTCCGCCGCATCGATGATGGCGTTGGCGTCGATGCCGTGGTGGCGGTAGAGGTCGGGAATCGTGCCGGTCTGACCAAAATGCTCGACGCCGAGCGCCTCGAGGCGGTGGCCGCGCACGCTGCCGAGCCAGCCGAGCGCGGCCGGGTGGCCGTCGAT
>JBATYU010000656.1:0-2865 GCA_049674245.1 Bradyrhizobium sp.
TCGCCCAGGTGGCGTCGTGGGAATGTCATGCTTGACGCAGATCTTCCGCAAGCCGACGTCCGACAACACGTATCGCTTGGCGAGCTTTACCAATGGGGTTGTCCAAACGAGGTCGTAAAGCTCCTGACGCGTGTATTCTTTGTGCCTGTCCTTTGCCGGCTCCAGACGAATGGCCGAAGTGGGAGCTCTATTGAGCTTTACCGATTTTCCCGTGGCAGGGATGAAGGCCGCCATTGTCACTAAAGTTGCGACCAGGGTAGCCCAGAAAGATGGGGTGGGTGCTTTTTGACCGTCACCGATGCGTCAATCGGCGGGCTTTCTGCCGGCCAGCGCGGCCGCTCTACGCTGCATTGCTTTCCACCACGTTCGGCTGCGTGGAGAAGGTTCGACCCCAGTTCCTCTCCCTCCGCCAAGCCGAAGCACGTGAGGCCAAGCAAGCGCTCGCGCTCGTTGAAAAAGCCATCCGTCGGCGTCTCCTTTGTGCAAGTCCCGATGCTGTGGGCAGGCTCACCGCCGTCGCCTGACGACCTTACGATTCCCTTCGGTCGTTGAGGGCCCTCGCGTTCGGGTCGCATTCCGGTTGCATGTTACCAGCATACTCGGCGGTTCACCGATGCAGCCGCTCGCGCATATGAGCCAGTCATTTTGCGGTGCACAATTTTCTGGTCTGAGGCACCGCTCACATCTATAGGTTGGGCACCGACGGGGACGGCCCCGCGGCTAAAAACAAGGAGTTCCAATGGTTGATTTTTCCGGCATCCAGCAGCACCTGACTGCCATCACGACCGCCCAGACCGACTATGCGAAGTCGTCCTTTGAGGCCAGCAAGGCGTACTTTGTAAAGCTCGCTGGCGTGAAGTCGCCGGACAAGTTCATGGAACTGACGATGGAGCACACGAAGTCGGCGTTCGAAACGTTTGTCGCCGAGGCGACCAAGATTGGCGACCTCTACAAGAATTTCGCGAAGGAAGCCTTCACGCCGATCACGACAAAGTCCTGAAGTCAGCCGACGCATTGTCGTCGCTTGGTCGGATAAGAAGAGCCCGCCTTACATGGCGGGTTTTTCATGTTGAGTTCTGTCATCGGCCGCGCCGTCTTTCGACGCGTTGGCGTACACGTTGTTGTTCCCGCAAGGTAACTTAATGCTGTGTCCGGATGACGTCCGCGAAATAGCTAGGCAGGCGCTTCGTTATGAACAGGGTTTGCTCGACGAACGCGTGGACAGGGTCTTTGTTCATCGGGCCGTCGAATTCGCGGTCGCGCGTCGTCTGCACAAGAATTCTGCGACGGAGTTGCGGCCCATTCTTAACGATATGGCGCAGCATCGATGGATTGAGCACCCTTATGGCTTAGAGTTCTCATCCGACTCAGACGATCCATCGAGCGAGGACGTTGCCCAGGTCGACGAAAGGGGAGTCCACGCTTACTACGAGTTGCGGAATGACCGCCCATCAAGCCGCTCAGTTGGAGACCTTACGCAGGCTTTGTTAGAGCGGCGCGAACGCGCGCGGCGTACCGACCTCATCGTGCCGCTCGGATACCAGCATCGCCTTCTTTGAATTCCAGATCTAGGAGCGCGAGCTATACCGCCAACCAATGAGAGGGGGCTTCTGCGTCGTTGGCACGATCGTGACAATCCATCGTTGTGAGCTGCGGGATCGGTCTTCCTGGACGGACCGGACCCAGCCGAAAAATTTTGACCCGTTCAAACTCAGCTCTGCTGTCCGTCCGGTATATTGGGCGCGGCGACAGCGGGTGGCTTCACGGAAACTGCTTGTTTCGACTCTTTGCACAATGACCTCGTCTGGTCGACGCGCACACTATCAGTCAAACGTTAACTAAAACTTTAGCTTTTCATTCGTCCCTCTTCAGCTTCCGCCGGCCCCAATGCGGTTCTCGTTCCTTTGGATTGAACTCGCGAACATGGTGACGGTTCAATGCCTGCATGACGCCGATCCGCGCGAACTGCTATTTCGGCGGCTGTAGTTCGCTAGGCTCAGGCGGTCAGTTGTCCCGCTTGCGCAATTCATCAATTAGACGATTGAGATAGGGCGGCAGACGCGAGGCTTCGAGACGAAGGTCCTGTTGCAACCGCTCACCCACTTCGTCACAGATCGACCGGGTAGTCTTGTGGTCGATGTCGAAGTTGTCCGAGATTCGGCCGTGGGGTTCCATTTCGCGACCCCTCGATTAGGCTCCACGAAGCCCTAATTCATCGAGCCGGAAAATGTTTCGCGTCATCGACCGATTGAGTGTTTTTTCTAGGCAAAAAATTGCATGAAAGATGCCGATGGGTTCCATCTATAGGGAACTCTACTTCCGATCAGCAGCATCGCCCATGTTGAGGGTTCGGGAAACGGGATGGCTTAGATCGCAGAGCCGGGCGGATAATTGAGCGGTCTACTAAAGCTGCTTGTCGCATCGAAGTTTTCGCCGCGAACCGTAGCCACGGCATCGTACCTGACTGCAATGGGGTCTGGCGTCGTCCCCCTCGATGCGCTTCCGGCGAGAAATCCTTCGCCAAAATGAAAGGGCCCGCAAACCGTTACTGTATCGCCATTCAAAAGCTTGAACACAATGATATCCATTGCGCCCGAAAGTTGCTCGACCCACGCTCCGAATTGTTGCTGCGCCATGACTTTTCCCGATTGGCTTCTCAAGCTAGTCTCAACCAATAGTGGAGAGCAAGGGCGGACGCGCCGAGGCGGTATTTATTTCCCCTTCGCCTTCAGCCCGAGCTCGACCAGACGGCGTTTCTTCAAGACACTCTTTCGCTGGCCTACGGCCAGCACGGTCCGTTTCAATCTCCTAGCGATTACGATTCTGTCCATTTTGGACTCGAGTAACGCCAGAAGTTGAGCGTCA
>JBATYU010000657.1:0-6575 GCA_049674245.1 Bradyrhizobium sp.
TCCACGATCCGCCCGATGCCAGCGCACCGACGGCGGACGGGGGCGCGGCGCCGGCATCCGGCAGCCTGGCCGTGGGTGGCGTGGTCGCGATTGATCCCGGGCCGGCGCCGAGCACAATCGTTGCAAATGCCCCGAACCAGACATTGACCGGTTCCAGCGCCAGTGACACCTTTGTTTTCAACTTCATCGACGTCGGCCACAACACAGTGACCAACTTCAATCCTGATACGGACACGCTTCAATTCAGAGGAACAATATTTGCGAACCCGCAGGCGGCCTTGAACGCGACACAGGATGACGGCCACGGAAACACAGTCGTCGCCCTTGATGCCCATGATACGATCACGCTGACAGCCGTTCTCAAGGCGCAACTGCATACCGCAGATTTTCACTTCGTTTAGGGCGTCGGCCGAACGGATCGGCCCGCACGCATGCCGAAAACAAGCGACGTGATCTATCCGCCCGGGCGTGATATCTGGATGGCATGAAGCGCTTACGGATATTGCGACGCTGGTTCGCGCGGAAGTTCGGCTATGCGCGGCTGGTGTGCCTTGCGCTCCTGGTCGGCTTCGCGGTGGTGCGCATCGCCGATCCCGCCCCGATCCAGGAACTCCGCGTCAGGACGTTCGACACCTTTCAGGTCATCGATCCCCGCGTCAAGACGGCGCGGCCGGTCACCATCGTCGACATCGACGAAAAAAGCCTGGCTGATCCGAGACTCGGGCAGTGGCCGTGGCCGCGCACGCGGATCGCCGATATCATCAACAATCTGACCAGGCTTGGCGCCGTGGTGATCGCCTTCGACGCGGTGTTCTCCGAGCCCGACCGGCTCAATCCGGATATTGCCGCCGACACGTTTCATGACCTCGACGAGGAAACCCGCGCCCGATTGAAGGCGCTGCCCAGCAACGACCAGATCCTGGCGGATGCGATCAAACGTTCGCGCGTGGTGCTTGGCGAGTCCGGCCTGCCCAATGTGATCGCGGAGTTCGACAAGGGTCTTCCGTTGACCGGCCTTGCCATGCTTGGCGAAGAACCGCAGCCCTTCATGCTCAATTTCTCGGGCTTGTTGCGCAACGTCCAGATCCTCGAAGAGGCGGCGGCGGGGCGCGGGCTGTTTACGATCCGCCCCGAACGCGATGGCATCGTGCGGCGGGTGCCGATGATCATGCAGGCCCAGGGCGCGACCATGCCGTCGCTGAGTTTCGAGATGCTGCGGGTTGCGACCGGCTCCGGAACGATCCTGATCAAGGCCGACAAGGCCGGCATCCAGAGCGTCGGCGTCAAGGGCTTTCAGGTTCCGACCGATGCCAACGGCCAGCTTTGGGTGCACTACGCGCACAGAGATCCGTCGATCTATGTTTCGGCCATCGACGTGCTGGAAGGGCGCGTTTTGCCCGAGAAGATCGCCCGCAAGCTGGTCTTGATCGGGACCTCCTCGGTCGGGCTCAACGACATCAAGACCACGCCGGTCTCGCCCGCGATGCCTGGAGTGGAGGTCCACGCGCAGGTGCTGGAAAGCGCGCTGACCGGCGCGATCGTGTCGCAGCCGAACTACGGCATCGCCGTTGAATTTTTCAGCGCTCTGCTGCTGGGTCTTCTGGTCATCATTTTCGCGCCGAAATTCGGGCCGACCACGCTGGTGATTGTCGGCGCGATGTTTGCTTCGCTGCTGGTCGGAACCTCCTGGTATTTCTTTAGCCATCACCGGCTCTTGATCGACTTCACCTATCCGCTGCTGTCGACCACCGCGATCTACCTTACGCTGATTTTCTTCAGCTTCGTGCGCGAGCAGGCACAGCGCCGGCAGATCCGCTCGGCGTTCGGTCAGTACCTGTCGCCGGCGCTGGTCGAGCAGCTTGCGCAATCGCCGGAAAAGCTCGTGCTCGGCGGCGAAGAGCGCGAGATGACGATCATGTTCTCCGACGTCCGTGGCTTCACCACCATCTCGGAATCCTACAAGAGCGATCCGCAGGGCCTGACCAAGCTGATGAACCGGTTCCTGACGCCACTGACCAACGCGATCCTCGCCCGCAAAGGCACCATCGACAAATACATGGGCGACGCGATCATGGCGTTCTGGAATGCGCCGCTCGACGACCGGGAGCATCAGCTCAACGCTTGCGAAGCCGCGGTCGACATGCTCGAGAAGATCGACGCCCTCAACATGCTGCGCGAGCAGGAAGCGCAGGAAGGCGGCCACGTCTATATTCCGCTCAATGTCGGCGTCGGCCTCAACACCGGCACCTGCGTCGTCGGCAATATGGGGTCGGACCTGCGCTTCGACTATTCGGTGCTGGGCGACAGCGTCAACCTCGCCTCGCGGCTGGAAGGGCAATCCAAGGAATACGGCTTCCCGATCATCGTCGGCTCCAAGACCGCGCTTGCGGTCAAGGACAGGTTCGCGATTCTCGAGCTCGATTTCATCATGGTGAAGGGCAAGAAGGAGCCCGAGGTCATCTACGCCATCGCCGGCCGCGAGGACGTCGCACATTCGGGCCGCTTCCAGAGACTGCGCAATCTCACCATCGAGATGCTGGCCTGCTATCGCAGCCGCGACTGGGACGGCGCGCTGGCGGCGATCGAGCGCGGCCGCAAGACCGACGAAGCCGGCGCGCTGGAACTTCTCTACGACCTCTATGAAGCAAGGATTCTCGGCTATAAAGGCAATCCGCCGCCGGAAGACTGGAACGGCGCCTTCGCACTCTTGACGAAGTAGGGCACACGACCGTCGTCGCGTCGCAAGATGCATCCTGGCCGAACCCGCTTCCCGCTGTTGCTGCGACGTAACACGCGCTGAACCGCTGCCAAAACCCGGCAGATTGGAGTCGTCTTGTCAGGCGATTGCGGCTAGGTTTCCCAACGGCGCGTCAAACGCGCAGGAACCCCGGGGGACGCTCATGCAAATATCCAACGAAGGCATTCTGGTTATTCTGTTTGTCGGCCTGATCGCCGGCTGGCTGGCCGGCCAGATCGTGCGCGGCACCGGCTTCGGCATCATTGGCGACATCCTTGTCGGCATCGCCGGGGCGCTGGTCGCGAGCTACCTGTTTCCCAAGCTCGGCATTCACATCGGCAGCGGCCTAGTATCGGAGATCATCTATTCGGCGATCGGCGCCATATTGTTGTTACTGATCGTGCGGCTGGTCCGCACCGGCGGCCGGTTATAACGCTCTGCAGGAGGGCCGTCGCAGGAGGGGCCATCTTGGGATGGCCCCTTTCGACGTGCTGTAATATTTCCTGGCGGATTGTCGTGCTAGGGTCTGGCCCTGAGCCGTTTCGGCTCGATCGATTGGGTCGGCCGGCGGGTATTTAGGTTAACGTGACTTCGTTGGACCATTTCGGCTAGAATCTGTAATATATTCAGGCTCGTGCGCTCAAAACCCCGGCGTGATTCGGCGGGCCGCGCACCCCAAGAATCGCGCACCTTATGAGAAGAGATCAGGATTGATGGCAGCCGTCCCCGGTGTCCGGCGTACCGAACTCGGTGATGCGCTGCGCGCCTGCCGCACCGCCTTCATCGGCGTCGGCGTCATGAGCTGCATGATCAACCTGCTCTATCTGACCGGCTCGATCTTCATGCTGGAAATCTACGACCGGGTGCTTCCGAGCCGGAGCGTGCCGACCCTGGTCGGCCTGATTGTGCTTGCCGGCGGCCTCTACATCGCGCAGGGCGTGCTCGACCTGATCCGGGGCCGGATCCTCGGGCGGATCGGAACCTCGCTCGATGAAGCACTGAACAAACGGGTGTTCGACACCGTCGTGCGGCTGCCGCTGGTGGTCGGCGGTCGTAACGAAGGCCTGCAGCCGCTGCGCGATCTCGACAATGTCCGTTCCTTCCTCGGCAGCATGGGACCGGGCGCGTTCTTCGACCTGCCGTGGCTGCCGTTCTATCTGGCGATCTGTTTTGCGTTCCATTGGCTGATCGGCGTCACCGCGCTGATCGGCGCCATCATCCTGGTGACGCTGACCTTGATCACCGAATTGATGTCGCGTCAGCCGGCACGTGAGGCGATGGGGCTCGCGGCGCGCCGCAACGATCTTGCCGCCTCGAGCCGCCGCAACGCCGAGGTGCTGGTCGCGATGGGAATGTCGGGGCGGTTGAACCGGCGCTGGAGCGAGGCCAACGAAAAATATCTCGAAGGCAACCAGCACGCCAGCGACGTCGCGGGCGGTCTTGGCGCCATCGCCAAGGTCTTGCGCATGACTTTGCAGTCGGCGGTGCTCGCGGTCGGTGCTTATCTGGTGATCCATCAGGAGGCGACCGCCGGCATCATCATCGCCGGCTCGATCCTGAGCGCGCGGGCGCTGGCGCCGGTCGATCTCGCGATTGCGCATTGGAAGGGTTTTGTCGCGGCGCGGCAGAGCTGGCACCGGCTCAACCAGCTCCTGGAGCAGATCCCCGCGCCGACCGCGCCGACCTTGCTGCAGAATCCGGCAAGCCGGCTGTCGGTCGAGGCCGTCAGCATCGTGCCGCCGGGCGATCAAAGGGTCATTGTTCAGGACGTCAGCTTCGCGCTGACCGCGGGTAACGGATTGGGCGTGATCGGGCCGAGCGGTTCAGGCAAGTCGTCGCTGATACGCGCGCTGGTCGGCGTGTGGCTGCCGTTCCGCGGCAAGGTCCGGCTTGACGGCGCGGCGCTGGACCAGTGGTCCTCGGACGTGCTCGGTAGCCACGTCGGCTATCTGCCGCAGGATGTCGAATTGTTCGCCGGCACCGTTGCCCAGAACATCTGCCGGTTCGATTCCGAAGCGTCCTCCGACGGCATCATCGCGGCGGCGAAGGAGGCCGGCGTGCACGAGATGATCATCAAGATGCGCGAAGGCTACAACACCCAGATCGGCGAGCAGGGCGCGGCGCTTTCCGCCGGCCAGGCGCAACGCGTGGCGCTGGCGCGGGCGCTGTACGGCAATCCGTTCCTGATCGTGCTGGACGAGCCGAACTCCAATCTCGACACCGAGGGCGACGAGGCGCTGACGCGGGCCATTCGCGGCGCGCGCGAGCGCGGCGCCATTGTCGTGGTGGTCGCCCATCGCCCGATCGGCATCGAGGCGGTCGACCAGATTCTGGTGCTGAAGGACGGCCGCATGCAGGCCTTCGGTCCCAAGGAGCAGGTGCTGGCGCAGGTGTTGCAGCAGCGTGTGGCGCCGCCTTCGCCGATCAAGATCGTCTCCGAAGGCGGGGTTACCAAATCATGATCGCCTTCGGCATCAACTTCGGCGGTGATGAGAAGGGCGCACGCGCCTCGATCCGGCTGCATCTGATCGTAGGCCTTGCGGTGGTCGTCATTCTCGCCGGCGGCCTCGGCGGCTGGGCGTCGACGGCGGAGATTTCCGGCGCGCTGATCGCGCCGGGTCAGATCGTCGTCGAGTCCAACGTGAAGAAGGTGCAGCATCCGACCGGCGGCGTCGTCGGCGAAGTGCTCGCGCGCGACGGCGATATCGTCAAGGCCGGCGATATCCTGGTGCGGCTCGACGATACCGTGACCAAGGCAAGCCTCGCCATCGTCACCAAGAATCTCGATGCGCAATGGGCGCGCGCAGCTAGGCTGGAGGCTGAACAGCGCGGGCAGGACAAGATCACCTTTCCGCCGCAACTGCTCACCCGCATCAATGACGCTGACGTCAAAAGTCTGATCCTGAGTGAGACCAAATTGTTCGAAGTCCGCGTCACCGGCCGGACCGGACAGAAGGCGCAATTGCGCGAGCGCATCACCCAGCTCAACGAGGAGATTTTGGGCCTCTCGGCGCAGGAAAAGGCCAAGGACCAGGAAATCGCGCTGGTGGAGAAGGAACTGGCCGGCGTTCGCGATCTCTACGAAAAGCATCTGGTGCAGATTTCGCGCCTGACCACGCTGGAGCGCGACACCGCCCGGCTCAACGGCGAGCGGGCGCAATACATCGCCTCGCGGGCGCAGGCCAAGGGCAAGATCACCGAGACCGAGCTGCAGATCATCCAGGTCGACAAGGACATGGTCAGCGAGGTCTCCAAGGATCTGCGCGAGACCAACGACAAGATCGGCGAATTCGTCGAGCGCAAGGTCACCGCCGAAGACCAGTTGCGGCGAACCGACATCCGCGCCCCTCAGAACGGCATGGTGCTGCAGTCCGCGGTGCACACCGTCGGTGGGGTCATCACCGCCGGCGACGCCATCATGATGATCGTTCCGCAAAGCGACGACCTCCAGGTCGAGGCCAAGGTCAATCCGCAGGACATCGACAAGCTGCAGATCGGCCAGAAGACCCTGCTGCGGCTGTCGGCATTCAACCAGCGCACCACGCCCGAGTTGAACGGCGTTGTCACCCGCGTCTCGCCCGACGTCACCACCGACCAGCGCACCGGGCAGAGCTATTACACCATCCGCGTTTCGATGGCGCCGGAAGAGGTCACCCGTCTCGGCGACGCCAAGCTGATCCCGGGCATGCCGGTGGAAGCTTTTGTGCAAACCGGCGACCGCACCCTGATATCCTACCTGATGAAGCCCTTGAGCGATCAGCTGATGCGCGCGTTCCGGGAGAAGTGATGGCCGAAGGCCGTCATTCCGGGGCGATGCGAAGCGTCGAACCACGATGTG
>JBATYU010000658.1:0-1922 GCA_049674245.1 Bradyrhizobium sp.
GGGGCGCGGCTCGAGCGTGATCTTGTCGGCGGGGTTCGTCATCCCCCGGAATATGCGCCCCGAGCAGCCCGTTTGCCAGCCCGTCCGGCTGCTTCGTTAGTGCGCGGGACGCCGTGGGTCCTGGGCGACACCCGCGGGGCTGGCGGCCCTTCTACAGCGCCCCGAGTGTCGTCGCCGGTTCGCTGTCATCAATACGCCAATAGCCCAAAGCAAAGTTGGCACCATGCGTTGCACGCCAGCTATCGCCCAGCGGGAAAATCAGCATCCGCAGCCCTACAGGCCACGGGCCGATGACCCGGACCGCTTCCGCCCGGACTATGGCCTCAAGTTCGGTCGCTGTTTTTCTTACTTTCGACATGGCGGCAGCCTGGCGCGCGCCCCGTCTTTTGTCGAGAGGATGGGCTACTGCCGCAGGTCAAACTCGTGCTGCATCTGGGTCGCGATCCACATGACCGTAATTCTAAATTCTTCCTCCTGGACGGACTTGCCCGGGCTAACAATGACCTCCCACGTATCGTTCATTCGACAGAGCAGCATGGTCATTTTCGCCGGCCACGGCCCGTGCTGCGCCGCGCGTTCCCTGATCAGCGCCGTAAGTTGATCCGCCGTTCGTTTGGGTTTTCGCATACGCATTTCCGCTGCAAAATCCACGCCGCACTTTTGTCGAAAGGGTAGCGGCGTGCACTCCCGCGCGAAAGATAGTGGTTACACCTGCGAAGTCACCCCAGCCATTTTCACCAAACGAACCTGAATTCTGATAATCTTCCTGCTCTCGACGGTCCTTCGGCCAGGAAATCACATGAACTGGTTCTATTGGAACACAGCATGGTCGCTGTTCTTCAGCCTCGTTTGGTTCATGACCATCACGCACAATCCTGACGCGCAGATCGCAGATGCGCATTTGCGCGATGAAGCATTCGGCGGCTGAATGAAGTTCTACGTCACCTAACGGATCGGGCTGAAGCAAAGCCAGACGCCCGAAGGCTTCTGTCGTGCCAAGACGTCTTTGAATTCCAGATCTAGGAGCGCGAACTATACCGCCAACCAACGAGAGGAGGCTTCTCCACCGTTGACACGATAAGGGGGCGCATGGCCCCCTCTCAGGATCAAGCAGAATAGACGGTGGAGACAGGGTTATCGATGTAAGTGCAGCCCATTCCGCCATCGTCGTATTCGATGATGACTTCACCATCGGGCTTAACGTCTCTGATGGTACCGAAGCAGGGATGTTCCTTGGCGTCAGAAGGCCGCCATTGAACGCGCTTCCCTATTACCGCATCTTTTTTCGTTAACATTGTTTGCCCCTTTCGGTAATCAAGCGGCAGCAGCGAGCGGGGCGATAAGCGCAATAGCGGCGACAATCAATCGCATGACGGTTCTCCGTTGATGGATTTCAGATGAGAGCGTTAATGGCGCTTCGGAGAAGCGATTGAGGGCCTAGGCGGAGGGCTGATTGATCGGCACGACCTTCTTCGCCGCCGCATCGATCTTCTGCTTATTGGCGATAATCCGCTCGTCGGCCTTGGCCTTAAAGCACGATCGCGACAATCCCTCGTTGTGGGCTGCGGGATCGGTCTTCCTGGACGGACCGGACCATGCCGAAAAATCTTGACCCGTTCAAACTCAGCTCTGCTGTCGGTCCGTTGTATTGGGCGTAGTGACAGCGTCGGGCTTCACGCCGCGCCGCAACAGTCAGCGAGATTTGCGGAGCCAACGCCCGCAACCAAGAAGACAAGCGCTGTGCAAATGATGAATGTAAGCGGGCCTGCGCGGATAGATTCGGGCCTCACGCTCACCTTGATGCGGGCAGAATCGAGCGGCGACCATGATAGTTCGATGCGTCGATAGCTTGTTCCAGACTGACGTGCTGGTCGAGGGTGGGGAATACGAAGTCCGCGCCGATCGTGACGACTGCTACATCC
>JBATYU010000659.1:0-7965 GCA_049674245.1 Bradyrhizobium sp.
TAGAACAGCCAGACACCGATCGACGCCGCCAGAACCATGATCGGCAGGTGCACAAGCAGGAACGGCCCAACGCCGACCAGCCGGATCATCGCGGCGACCAGAATCGCGATCGCGGCGTTCGTGCCCATTGTACTTAGCCAGGGCTTCCAGCCGCTTCGCATCATCCCTATCGGCAAGCGGTGCCGCAAGATGAACAGATACGTGGGACCGCCGCCGAACATCACTATCGGATGCCGGTACAGACGATAAAGGATCTGACGCCATCGAGGCCGCGCGAGAAACTCACGCACGGTCAACGTGTCAACGTCGCCGATGCCCCTCCGATCGAGATTACCTGAACTCGCGTGATGGAGTGCATGGCTTCGTCGCCAGTAATCGTACGGAGTGAGGGTCATGACACCGATGGCCCGGCCGACCCAATCGTTTGCAAGGCGGCCGTGGAAGAACGAGCCGTGACCGCAGTCGTGCTGGATCATGAAGAGACGGACGAGGAATCCCGCCGCGGGCACCACCAGCAGCAGGCCGATCCAATAGCCATGGTCAAGAGCCGCCCACATCAGAGCCCAGATGACAAGGAAAGGCACTGCCGTGATCGCCAGCTCGAATACGCCGCGCACGCTGTCCGGCTCGCGATAACGGGCGAGCAGATACGCCAACGCGCGGGTTTCTGATGGGCTTTGAACCATTTCTGGGCTACTTCCGCTCGTGCGTTTAAGGAAGGGGGCACCCCGCAAATAGACCCTTGCGCAACCACCCCAACTTTGCGTGATCCATGATCGGACAGTGATTTTTCAGAATAGCCCTGAGCAAGGTCGGATACTGTGCAAAATTGCTCACACCTCATTGGTTTGAACGGGGTTGCCGCTCACCAATAGGTGTGCGGCGGAGGTACAATCAGGCAGCGAGGACTTCATGCCGAAAGCGGCGAAGCCCCTATTTGATCCAAAACTCTTTCTAGAAGCGCCTGCGAATTGCAGCGAAGGGAAATGACGGAGGATTTTGTTGGAGTGTCAATATTGACCAGCAAGTCCGGAACTCAGGGGAGCATGTTGTTTCTATCACCGCCCATCACGGCATCTATCGGTGACTGAGAGTTCGGTAGTGCTCCCGCCTTGCCAGGAGCGCAGCCATGCCTGCAGACGCAGATCAGCCCAAAACCACGTTACAGACGAGACTGACGCGCGAAGCCGCGCGGCTCAAAGAGGCGGCAGCGGGGCTCCCGCTTGGTGAAGAGCGCAATGCGCTCACTAACAGGGCCCGCCACTTCGACAATGCGTTGCACATCAACGAATGGCTTGCCACGCCCGGACTCCGGCCGCCACGATAGAGAAAACGGCCCCAGCACGGGGGAAGAGCTGAGGCCGCCATTCATCGGATGCTATGGGGGCATTCGCATCCGGTCGTGCTTAACCAAGCTCCGCCAGCGACATTCGTTCCCCCCGATGTAACCCTGGCAAGTCTCAAACGAGAGCATGATCCGGAAAAAGCCTGCTACCGGGGACGTCAGGGAGCTGGCCTGTTTCGACCCTAGGGGCCTTCAGCGCGGGTTGGCGTACCGGGCCCCAGTGGCGGTCCACGAAGTCGCTGACATGCTCGGGCACACAGACACCGTCGATATCGCAACGGGTTTGGATTTCGGAGGCAATCGCTTGCGAAACGTCGTCCGACCAATGCTCAAGTGTGTTGAAGGCGATAACGCGGACGGGGTCATTGAATTGGCCAGTCAAGAAATCGGCGATGATGGTTTCGAAGTCTGTCCGCTCGACCTCGGTTTCGCGGTAGACGGCGCCGCTCGCGCTGAAGCTGTCCACAACGAGGTAAATGGTCTGATCGGCCCCGTAGGGCACGAGCTTCGGTGACGAGCCAGCTCTTGGAATCATACATACCTCCGACGAACAGCACCCAGACTCAAGCCTGAACCGGCCAGTTGGTTCCGAGCACGGGTCGGAAACTTTCGCGGCTCTACCTCAGAGCGCTCAAGATTAAGGGTCGCGGATTCGATGGAGATTCCAAAGTTCATCCGTCGGAGTGCTTTCGCGCGGTCGAAAGCCGCGATAGGCTAAGTATTAAGCGGAGAGTGCAGACGTCGTTAAAATCAATAGCTCAGGGGACAGCCCATGATTTCAGTTCTAATCGGCGTCTTGGTCATCATCGTGGTCGGCGCGATCTGCTTTTGGGCCATCGACAGGTTTGTTCGAGATGGCCGGCTGGCCAATCTTCTCAAATTGCTTGTGGTGCTGATCTGCCTGGCGGCTATTCTTCAACGGGTTCTGCCTCTGGCGGGAATTAGTTTGTAGTCCGGCATCAAGCGGTCCCAGGGACGGCGGCGGGTTTCGGTGGGCTGGCTCCCGCGGGGGTCCCGCCGGAAGGCCAGTTTGTTTTCCCGCCTTCGGCGGAACATTCGTCGTGGCAAGGGGTTGGCTCCAGCGTTTCACATTCATGGGAGCACGTAATGATCAAATACGCAGTAGCAGTAGCCGCCGTCGTGGGTATTTGCAGCGCAATGCCTGCTGGAGCGGAAGAAATCGGAATCGGAGTAGGTCCTCGTGGCGTGACCGTGGGTGAAAGTCATGGTGACCGCGATCGCGATCGTGACCGTGAACACTATCGGGATCGGGACCGCCGAGATCGTGACGAAACGGTTATTATCAGGAAGGACCGTGACCACGACCGAGACCGAGACCACGACCGTCGTCCGGTTGTTATCGACCGCGATTGACCAATAATTGCGAAACAGAAGCGGCCATCCTTCGGGGAGGCCGCTTGTGTTTTGTCGTCTCAAGGAAGGCCTATGGAGTGATCGGATCAGCCCGGTTACGTCGGGCCGTCTTCAAAACAACCGCTTCAACTCGTCATGCAGGTGTAGAGGAAGGACCAACTCTTCCGGCCGTCGAGATGTTTTTCCCCGGATTGCTTCTGGCAATCCGACCACCTTGTCTTGTCCTTGGCCCATTGCTTCTGCGCGGAATCCCACTGCTTCTTTGTCCAGGCTTCGACCCGCGCCGAAGCGGCAGATGCGGACGAGGTCGATGCGGGAGCCGTTTGCGTTTTGGCAGTTGTGGATGAAGTTGCTGGCGTTTGCGCGTTAGCGGCGCCTGCGACGGCGAAAATGGATACGAGTATGATCAGATGCTTGCGCATGGTGTGAACTTCCTTGTCCTGTTGGACCCCCCTAGAGGCCAAAAAAAGCGCCCGGTTGGGCGCTTCTTGATTTCGTTACTGGCAGAGGTACCTGCGGCCGTCCTCGCCGCGGAAAAATGTCCCTGGCTGGCAGACGAAGCCATTGCGAACGGCATACCCGTTATCGTAACCGCCGTCGTAGCCGTTATCGTAGGCATATGAATTGTCATAGTAGCCTGGCCCGTAACCGCCATAGTAAGCGCCCGCGCCAAGTGCCGAGCCGGCGATGATGCCAGCCGCGATTCCGGCTCCCGCTATCCCGGGTCCAAAGCCGCCGTGACGGAATCCGCCGCCTCCAAAGCCTCCACCGGCAAAGTGAGCGCCGCCACCGTGGTAACCTCCACCGCCGCCGTGCCAACCGCCATGTCCGCCCCTTGCGAGTGCCGGGGACGTCGCCGCAAGTGCAACTGCCAGACAGGCAGCCGTCATCGTTCCGAATCTAATCATGACCATTTCTCCTGATGAGTTGAAAGGAGAACCTTCGAACCTCTCAGATGTTCCGGTCCGAGCTTTGCTATTCGACTGAGACGCCGCGGCCATCACCATGGCTGGCGGCATCATCGCTATCGGTGCTGATCCTTCGGCCATTCCGAATGGCTGCCTCCGTGGTCTCATTCGTTAACTTTTTCGAAAGTGAGCAAAATGGAACAGCGCTGAGATGGCGGCGGCTCCAGGGTGTCTCCATCACCGCCGCTTAGCTTAGCTGGCATCTACCGGTGACCGAGAGTGTTGTGCTCCCGCCTGAACTTAGGTGAGCATCATGCCATCACTAGAAGTCTTGTTGGATTCAAGCCGCATAGCGGTTCAGTCCCACACCTGTCCCAAATGTCTGGGACCAATGGTCCTGACGCATATCAAGCCTTCGCGCATCGGATTCGAGTTGCGCACGTTTCAGGGCGTCGATTGCGATCACGTCGACAAGGTCGTCGGCGAGACCCATTCGATGAAGTGGAGGTCTTCCGGGCTGCTAGCGCCGGTATAGGACCCGGCATGCTCCACGCCCTTGATGGCCCTTGCGCTAGGCTGGGAAGGCCGCTGGTTAAGTCCGAGGCGGACCTTTAAGCGACCGCGCGCGTTGGGGTTGTGAGACCGGGGCGACGACGAACGCGGAGCTTTGGCTATGAGCGCTATTCCTATTCACCTGCAGAGAAAGTTTGAGCAGCGGTGGGCCGCCAGATTTGCCTCGCCGGTCGCATCGGCCGCGCCCAAAAGCACCGGTTTGGAAGGTACCGTCAACGATTTGCCGCGCCGCGCAAAAGCCAAAGAAAAACCCGGTGAGTTAAGCAAGCGGTCTTGGTCGAGACCCCACAAATCAGATATCACTGCCCCGCCGGATTCCAAATAGTGTCCGTGGCGCGAATCAACATATATAGGAGACAAAATGGCAGTGCAGATGACAAAGTCGCAGCTGATCGAGAAAATCGCTGCTGAGAACGAACTAGCAAAGAAAGACGTAAAGGGCGTCATGGAGACGCTGGCGACCATCGGCTATCAGGAGCTGAAGAAAAACAGCGTCTTCCTGGTTCCGGGTTTTGCCAAGTTCGTCGTCATTAAGAAGCCCGCCACCAAAGCGCGCAAAGGCACAAACCCCTTCACCGGCGAATCAATGACCTTCAAGGCCAAACCGGCTCGCAAGATCGTAAGAGCACGCCCGGTCAAGGCAGCAAAAGACGCGGTATGAATGTCAAAAGGCCCCGTCCGGGGCCTTTTGCACTTGCTAAAAACCGGTCGAAACGAGATCGAATGAGGCGTCGCGACAGCGGCGAACAGCCGCTAGCTGCGAGCCAGCATTTCCGGCTGGCCGATCTACTTTTGCGCTTGAGCAGGGGCAGTTGTACTCGGCGTCGTCGTCACTGACATCGACACGCTGCCGTAACCGAAATAGACCAGCGCTCCGAACACCAGGGCAAACACGATTGCGGTCATGAGGGCGCCGAGGAAGCGGTTGCCGAAACCGATCCAGTTGCCGACTAAACCAATGATGAATACCACGATGGCTGCGATGAGTACGGGTTCGAACCAAGCGTATTGTACAGGCAAGAGCATAGCTCGCCTCCCCAGCATTTTCGGGACGTTCGCAAGCTAGCAGACGGAATGATGACGGGCCATCCCCCTTGCATGGGCAATGTTCGCTCTCAGGGGCAAAGCTTTGAAATCACGAGTGTCCTAATTCGTTGATTTCTTGTGAATTATTTTTGAAATGAGCAAAACGGGACAGCGCCGATCTGGCGATGGTTCTAGCGTGACTTCATCACCGCCCCTTATCGGCATCTATCGGTGACTGAGAGCATCGCGCTCCCGCCTGATCCAAGGCGAAGCATCATGTTCACGTTTTACAGACCACCATGTCCAAAGTGCAAAACAACAACAATGCTGGCACGGATCACCCCCCGCCCGCTCGGGTTTTGACATCCGCACATTCGAATGCCCTGCTTGCGATCACGTTCATCAGCGCGTGGTCGAGCTAGCCGATCCGATGAAATCGCGGGAAACTGCGGGCTGGCTCCGTGGCGACTTGCACGCGCCAACGTAGGTGACCGGCGACCTAAGACTTCTCTACCTTGCAGCGGCGGCGGGCGCGATTGTCGCCTGTGGTTTCGTGGTCGTTGTCACCTTGTATTCGTAAGGCCTCCTCAGTTGGGCGCTGGCCTGTTTTAACCCCTTGTGGCCTGGTTTGAATTTAGAGGTGGCCTAATTTGGGATCGTTGAACCAAAGCGCCGGTTCGCCGTTTCATAAGCAGCAGCCAATGTTGACCGCCAATTACGCGCAAATGCGGAGCGGAAAATGTGTGACAAGTGTGTCGAACTCGACGGCAAGATCGAGCACTACGAGCGCATATCCGCTTCTATTAGCGATCAGCTTACGATTGATCGGATCACAGAATTGGTAGAGCAAATGAAAGCCCAAAAGGCCGCGCTTCACCCCCAGCAAGGGTAAGGCCGCCTCAGTTGGCGGCCTCTTTCATTCTGGCTTTAGAAACTCTTTCATAGCGGTGATCCGCCTGATCATTTCGTCCGCTTCCTCTTGACAAGTCAGGTTGAACGTCCCCGCAGATGCGCTGCGGACCACGTCCCGCAAAATCTAACGTGATAGTCGTTTCGCGTTTGCGGCGACGTGTTCCCGGTACCGATCAACTATGCTGCTCGCCGTGCCGCCAGCCATAAGGCTTGCACCGGCCTCAAACATGGCGTGTACTTTTTCCGTCACCATCAAATGCGCTTCGTCGTGCAAGCCGCGGCCACCGAACATCATCTTCATCATGCGAAGACCGATGACATTGCCTGACTCGAATGCCAAGAACACGGTGGAATAAAATGGGACAAACATCGTATCGCCTCTCTCAACAGCGAAGTGCTGCAGTAACCAAATGCTTGGTGCGATGAAAGGTCCACACACGCAAATTAGTTTGTGATCAATTCGCGCAAATCAAGTGAGCTGTTTTGGACTGTCTTTCAACTATCGCCTGTCACGAGTTCTCTTCCCAGAAATTGGCTGCGCCGTTCTCAATAGGACGACGCGTGCGCAGAATGCGAACAAAGCTGTGGTCCGGAGCCTTTCCGCAAGCTGCAATTTGCCGGCGCGGCGGCAGCAGCGAAAGGTGGACAATTTTATACAGACTCACGTTTGCGGCACCAAACGGACATGCTGAGTAACTTGGCGCGCTATTCAGGGATGAGAGGACCTAGCTCCAAAGCTCCCTAAGGTTCGTTGATGACGACCCCACTCGGACACGGTCGTGAGCCGATGGGGTGGGTTTGGATCCGGACGTCCGAGTTCGGATTTAACGGGAACCTTTTCCCTTCAAAGCCATCTAGGTGGGCAGTCGTGTGAGCGCCGAGGAGACAGGTACAAGGCGCGAGCACGCGAGCGGACCCGTTGGCACGTCGAACGATGCCTCACTAGTAGAGCGCGCACGCGCTTGGGACGGCAATGCCTTTCGAACCATCACACCAAGGAGGTATCCAATGGCACAGAGTTCTTTCGACTTCGATCACAAGACGAAGCATGGTCGCAGGGCTGGCGCTGACCGCCGCCCCAGTGGCTTTGGCGGGGGCGGATAACGCGTACGCGCAGGCCAAGCAAACCATGCCTGAGAAAAGTCTGTATGAGCGGCTCGGCGGCGTCTTCGCCATCGCGGCGGTAGTGGATCACTTCAGCGACGCCGTGGTGAAGAACCCCATCGTCGGCCAGAAGTCCAAGAACCCGCAGCTGCGGGAATGGCACACCAAGAGCGTGGGAAGGCTGCCCGGCCTCAAGTTCATGCGAACGCTGTGGGTCTGCAACGTTTCGGGTGGGCCCTTCCAGTTCGCGGCTACCAAGCCCGGCACGACGCCGCTCGGCCTTGAGGAGGCCCACCGGGACCTCCGGATCTCCCCCGCAGAGTTCGATGAGGTCGCAGCGGAGCTCGGACGGACCCTGGACTTCTTCAAGGTCCCGAAGCCCGAGAAGGCTGAAGTCCTGGCAGCCTTCGCTGCCCACAAAGACGAGGTCACCGCCGGCTGCGTCGCGGGCGCTAAGCGCGGCTGAAGCATCCTGTGTTTCCCAGTCCAGACGATCCCCAGCCAAAGCTGGTCGGGATTGTTAGCTGCGCGCCGACGAGGGTGATCGAATAAAGCTGCGAGTTGCTGCGGCGCATGAGTGTGTTCCTGGGACCCTTCTCGGAGAGCGCCAGGAAGCTGGCAAAGAATAGGAGGTGCAAGTCCCCCACGGGGAAGGACTAGCCAACCACCCCGACCCCGAGTGATGCACGAGATTCTGCTCGCGAGGGCAGCCGCGAAGCGTTC
>JBATYU010000660.1:0-5301 GCA_049674245.1 Bradyrhizobium sp.
ACCACGATCCCGGGTCTCACCCTGTTGTGCCTGTCGGCCGCAGCCGTGGTAGCGCTTGCCGCGCTGTACTGGACGGCAAGAGCCTGGTTCCACCGTTGGACCACCGAGACCGACGTCACTAATATGCGCGTCGTGCACAAGACCGGGTTCGTCAAGCGGCGGACCTTCGAGATGGCGCTCGACAAGGTCGAGAGCGTCGACGTCAACCAGAGCATCCTCGGCCGCATGCTAAATTACGGCGATGTGACCATCCTCGGCGTCGGCGAAGGCAAGGAGACCATCTCGACCATCGCCTCGCCGCTGGCTTTCCGCAGCCACATCACCACGCGATAGAACGGCACGCCAACCATGGTCATGCCACTGAACTCTCGCGCAAACAGTCCCTCCGGCGCGGGCTCGACGGTCGATCCCGCCGAGATCGCCAAGTTTTCCAGATTGTCGGAAGAGTGGTGGGATCCCCGTGGCAAGATGGCCCCGCTGCACAAGATCAATCCGCTGCGGCTGACCTATATCCGCGATGCCGCCTGCCGCAAGTTCCAGCGCAACGTCAAAAGCCTGAATTGCCTCTCCGGCCTGCGCATCCTCGATATCGGCTGCGGCGCGGGGCTGCTGTGCGAGCCGTTCACCCGTCTCGGCGCGCAGGTGATCGGCGTCGATCCTTCCGCCAGCAATATCGCCGCCGCCAAGCTGCATGCGGACAAGGGGCACCTGTCGATCGATTATCGCTGCACCACGGTCGAGGAGATGGACGTGCGCGAACGCTTCGACATCGTGCTCGCCATGGAAGTGGTCGAGCATGTCAGCGATATCGGCCTGTTCTTGGGGCGCTGTGCCGCGATGCTGAAGCCCGGCGGGCTGATGGTGGTCTCGACCCTGAACCGCAACTGGAAGAGCTTTGCGCTCGCGATCGTCGGCGCCGAATATATCCTGCGCTGGCTGCCGCGCGGCACCCATCAATGGGACAAGTTCGTCACCCCGGACGAGCTCGCAAAGCACCTGCTCGACAACAGGCTCGTCATCACCGAGGAGACCGGCGTGATCTATAGTCCCTTCGCCGACAGATGGAGCCTCTCCTCCGATATGGACGTCAACTACATGGTGGTGGCCGAGGAGATGGTGTAGCGAGCCGCAATCCTGTCATGACGCCGGTCCGGTTGACCGCTTGAGCCGAGCCCGGCACGGTACGGCGACTTCCCGCCGGTCAACCATTCCCTCACATGTTCTCCATCGCCACGCTCTGGATTCCCTTCACCATCACGGCCGCGCTCGGCCAGGTCGCGCGCAACGCGATGCAGCGGCAATTGACCGGACCACTCGGCACCTGGGGCGCCACCAATATCCGCTTCCTGTTCGGCTTTCCGTTTTCGATCCTGTTCTTTGTGGTCGTGCTCGCCGTCTCGGGCGATCACTTGCCGGTCCCGACGGCTTCGTTCTGGCCCTGGCTTTTGCTCGGCGCGCTTACCCAGATCACTGGCACCGGCATGATGCTGGTCGCCATGAACGACCGCTCGTTCGTGGTGACCACGGCGTACCTCAAGACCGAGGCGATCCAGACCGCGATCTTCGGCTTCGTGTTTCTCGGCGATCATCTGACGCTGTTGAAGGTGGTCGCGATCCTGATCGCGACGGCCGGCGTCGTCATCGCTGCGCTGCGACCGGGTGCCGAGAAAGGCTTTACGGATTTGAAACCGACGCTGATAGGCCTTGGCGCCGCCGCATCGTTTGCGCTGTCGGCGGTAGGCTTTCGCGGCGCCGTGATCGTAGTGCCCGGCGTCTCCTTCGTGACCGCGGCGTCGTACACGCTGGTGTTCGGGCTGTTCGTGCAGACGCTGGTGCTGACGGTTTATCTCCTGGTCCGCGCGCCCGACGTGCTCAAGAAAATACTCTCGCTGTGGAAACCTTCGATGCTGGCGGGCTTCATGGGCGCGTTCGCCTCGCAGTTCTGGTTCCTGTCATTTGCGCTGACGGCAGCCGCCAATGTGCGCACGCTGGCGCTGATCGAGGTACTGTTCGCGCAAGGAGTTGCGTATTACTCGTTCAAGCAGCCGCTATCGGCACGGGAACTATCCGGCATCGTGCTGATCGTGATCGGGGTCGCGCTGCTGGTCGCGGCTTAGTCTGGCAGTGCCGTGCTCTTGACATCGCCTGCGCTTTTACCAATTGGTTAACCAAATTCCATCGGAGATCGGGGGGTTGGCATGGTCTCATACAGCGGCCGCTGTACCTGCGGCGCGGTTCGCTACGAGATCGCGGCAGAACCTGTTCGAGGTTTTCAGTGTCAGTGCCGTGACTGTCAGAGGGATACCGGCGCGGGACATGCGTCGGTTGCGGTGTTTCCTCGTGCCGCCATGCGGGTCACCGGCGATGTCGTCGAAAATCTGAGAACCGCGGACAGCGGGGCCGAGAAGCGAAAGGGATTTTGCGGCAAGTGCGGCTCGCCGCTCTACAACAAGCCGCAGAACGTGCCCGACATGATCGGCGTTTATGTCGGCACGCTCGATGATCCCTCGGGATTCAAGCCGCAGATGGTGATGTTCGCATCGCGCGGCCACGATTGGGACCATCTCGACCCGGCGCTGCCCAGAGTGCCGTATATGCGGCCGTCGTCCTAGTCTAGAGCGGGATGACTTTTCTTCGAATCGTCATCCCGCTCTATCCTTTTGTTTGAGCATGATCTTTTCGGAAAACCGGCGCGGAGCCTGTCATCGGGTGCGCATTCGCGCGACCCGTTGGTATCGCCCCGGAATGACGCCCGCGCGTCAATTCCGATCCTCCGGCAGCACCGGCAGCGGCGAGACCTCGACGCCCTCGTCGATCAGCGCCCGCGCTTCGTCCGGCGAAGCCTCGCCATAGATCGGGCGGTGCTCCATATCGCCGTAATGCATCTTGCGCGCTTCGTTCGGAAAGCGCTCGCCGACATTGTCGGCGTTTTTGACAATGTGATCGCGCAGCTCCTTCAGTTTAGCGCGCAGCTCGCGTTCCTGCGCCATCAAGAGCGGCGTCGAAGCGGGTGCCGCGATCTCCGTGGCGGATGCCGCGGGCTCCTGCGCGGGCGCGACGATTTCGCGGCCCTTCTTGCTCACGATCTGCGGCGCCATGATCGCCTTCTCCACCTTGGCCGAGCCGCAGACAGGGCAAGCCACGAGCTTGCGGCGAACTTGCGCATCATAGGCGGCAGAGCTTTGGAACCAGCTTTCGAACGAGTGATCTTTTTCGCAGCGCAGCGAGTATCGGATCATGCCGATCCCCGTACCAGGTGCAAATGCTCCGGACCCGCCTTGGGGTCGGCGATGCCAAAGCGGCGGCCGTGCTGCAACGACGGCACGGTTTTCCGCGCGGTTTCGACCTTGCCGGGGTCGATCTTCGCCAGGAACACGCCCGGCTCGACGCCGCCTTCGGCCAGCACCTCGCCCCAGGGGTCGACGATCAGCGAGTGGCCATAGGTCTCGCGCTTGTTCTCATGCAATCCAGCCTGGGCTGCCGCGAACACGAAGCAGCCGGTCTCGATGGCCCGCGCACGGAGCAGCGTATGCCAATGCGCCTCCCCGGTCTTTCGCGTGAACGCGGAGGGGACCGTGAGGAACGAGGCGCCGCTTTCGGCCAGCGCGCGATAGAGCGCCGGAAAGCGCACGTCGTAACAGATCGTCAGCCCGACCCGGCCCCACGGCAGGTCGGAGATGACGGCGGTCTCGCCCGGCTGGTAATTGGCGGATTCGCGATAGCTCTCCCCGTCCGGAAGGTCGATATCGAACATGTGAATCTTGTCGTAGCTTGCGAGCACGTTGCCGTTGGGCCCGATCAGGAACGAGCGGTTGACGGCCTTCTCCGGCGAGAAACGCAGCGCCAGCGAGCCGACATGAAGATGGATTTTCAGCTCGGCGGCGAGCGCGCGATAGGCCTTGAGCGAACCATCATCCTCTTCGGTGGCGAGATGCTCGAACAGCGCCTTGCGGTTTAATTGCATCATGTTGCTCACCTCGGGGGTGAGCACGTAATCCGCGCCCTGCGCGGCCGCCTCCCGGATCAGCCTGGTGCCCTGCTCGAGGCTCGGCTCGGGAACGAGCGAGGTGCGCATCTGCACCATGGCGGCCGTGAAGGTCTGGTTGTCGCTCATAGCGAGGCCTTTTCACCCGCCAGCATTGCGTCGAGCTTGCCCTCGCGGTCGAGCGCATAAAGCTCGTCGCAGCCGCCGACATGGGTTGCGCCGATGAAGATTTGCGGAAATGTCGTGCTGGCCCCGGCACGATAGTACATCTGTTGACGGACCGTCGGATCCTTGCCGACGTCGAATTCGGTGAACGCGGCCTTCTTGCGGTTCAACAGCGATTTGGCCGCGCTGCAATAGCCGCAGCCCGGGCGAGTGTAGATTTCGATGGCAGCGGTCATGTTGCGCTCTATTGGAAAAAGTACCTGATTATATGGGAGGGCGGTGGGTATCCACAACCCGCGCGAACACCAGCACGTCGACAGTAGCGGCTTTGGCACGCAACAATGCCCGCGCGCAGGCATCGACGGTGGCCCCGGAGGTCAGGACATCGTCGATCAGGATCACGCGGCGGCCGGCAAGCTCGGACCTGCGGTCGGCGGATACCTTGAATGCGCCCTGCACATTGCTGGCGCGCTGCGGCCGCGACAGCCCGACCTGCTGCTCGGTCGCCCGGACGCGCCGCAGCAGGTCTCCTCTCACCTTGACGCCGCTTTGGCGTTCGATGATTCGCGCCAGCGCGCCGGACTGGTTGTAACGGCGGTGCCACGCCCGCCGCCAATGCAGGGGAACGGGAATAAGCCAGTCGGCCTCGGCAAGTAATTCCTTGCCGGCGCGGGCCATCCAGCGACCCATCGCCGGTGCCAAATCGGTACGGTCCTGGTATTTCAACGCATGCACCAGCGTGCGCGCGACGTCGTCATAGCGCACGGCGGCGCGGGCGCGGGCGTAGGCCGGCGGATTGGCGATCGCCTCCATCGACAGCAGTTCGGGCCCGGGATCGTAGACGAAGGGAATCCCGAGTTTTGGGCAAAACGGCCTTGCGATGAACGACAGCTTTGCCCAGCAATTTGCGCACACGCCTTCGCCATCGACCGGCTCGCGGCAGGAGACGCACAATGTCGGCAACGCAATGTCGAGCGCGAGGCGCGGGATATGCGCGAACGCGCCGCGGCACGCATCCAGCGCGCCGCGCAGGTGACCGGTGATGGAGCGTGGTGGTGATGCCTCGGCGTCCATGGGGAGAGGCTAGCGCCGCGCCGGGTTTGGCTCAAGCGCAGGATTGCCAGAGACCGGGCGGCCAGCGTACCAACCGC
>JBATYU010000661.1:0-4744 GCA_049674245.1 Bradyrhizobium sp.
GCCTTCGGCGCCGTCAAAGCGTACAAGATCGGCTCCGAGCAGCCCTTGTCCGGCGCCGGCGCCGCCGGCGGCAAGACAGCGCTGGTCGGCCTGCAGATGGCGGTCGACCGCATCAACCAGATGGGCGGCATCATGGGCCGGCCGCTTGAGTTGGTGATTGCGGACGACGAGTCCAAGCCAGATGTTGCCCGCCGCAAGACGCAGAAGATGGTGGAAGAGGACAATATCGACATCCATGTCGGCGGCTTCCTTTCCAATATCTGTCTTGCTTGCATGCCGGTCTGGGAAGAAGCCAAGATCGTCAACATGATTAGCGTGTGCCTCGACACCACGCTCACCACCACCAAGTGCAACCGCTACAGCTTCCGTGTCCACGACTACGCTCCGGCGCAGGCGGTTGCCTTCGGCCCGATGCTCGCCAAAATGGGCAAGAAGTGGCACATCGCTTATGCCGACTATTCGTGGGGCCAGTCGACGCGCGACGCTTACGCGGACGAGATCAAGAAGAACGGCGGCGAGGTCGTCGGCACGACCGGCATCCCGCTCGGTACCGCCGACATGACGCCGTTCCTGTCGAAGATTTCCGGCAACTTCGACGGATTGTTCGGCATCTTCTTCGGCAAGGACGGCGTGACCATCGGCAACCAGGCCTATGATCTCGGCCTCACCAAGAAGTACAAATGGGCCGGTGACGGCGCCATCTGCGAATCCGTCAATCTGCCGGCACTCGGCAACAAGATCGACGGCTTCGTCGCCATCAACCGCTACATCCCGATCTTCCAGGGCGCGCTGGATACGCCCTATCACCACCGCTTCTTCGACGAGGCCAAGAAGCGGCTGGCGGAGATCGATCGGTCCGGCCCGCTGCCCGACCGTTACGTGCAGTCGAACTATGAGGCCATGAACGCGCTCAAGCACGGCATGGAGATGTCGAAGTTCGAGACGCGCGAGGACACGATGAAGCTGATCGACGCATTGGAAGGGCTCGAGATGAAGCTCAGCGACGACTTCCCGCAGGGGGACAAGACGCTGCGCAAGGCCGATCACCAGGCCTTCCTCAACGAGTTCCTCTATACCGTCAATGGCGGTCAGTTCCAGCTGCTCGAAATGGTGCCGAAGGAAAAGACGATCGTATCGCCGGCCTGCAAGTTGAACGCTGCGTAAGTGAGCGTGGAAACGGTCAACGACGTGTGCTCCCCGGCGGATGGCCGGGCAGCGGCGCCGGCTGCTGTACTCAAGACCGAACTGTTGACGGTCCGATTCGGCGGCCTGGCCGCGCTTTCCAAGGTCAATTTCGAGGTTAAGCGCGACGAGGTGTGCGCCATCATCGGTCCGAACGGGGCCGGCAAGAGCACCTTCTTCAATTGCTTGACCGGCGTGCTCAAGCCCACCTCCGGCCGCATCCTGTTCAACGGCGAGGACATCACCGGGCTGCCCTCCAACGCCATCTCGCAGAAGGGCGTCGCGCGCTCCTACCAGATCACCAACATCTTGCCCAACGCCTCAGCGCTGGAAAATGTGCGCATCGCCGCGCAGTCGCGCCGGCATGCCTGGAACATGATCTCGCATCACTCCGCCTTCCCCGACATCAACGAGAAGGCGGAGGCCGCGCTTCAATCGGTGGGCTTGCTCGAGAAGGCGAACCAGCTTGCCGCCAATCTGTCGCACGGCGAACAGCGCAATCTGGAGATCGGCATTGCGCTTGCGACCGAGCCGACCTTGTTGTGTCTCGACGAGCCGACCGCCGGCATGAGCGCAGCGGAGACGCATGACACCATGCAGCTCGTACGCCGCATCGCCAAGAATTTGACGATCCTGATCGTCGAGCACGACATGCAGGTGGTGATGGAACTGTGCCATCGCATCACCGTGCTGCATTACGGCGAAATCCTCGCCGACGGCACGCCGGAGGAGATCCAGCGCAACTCCAGGGTGCAGGAGGTCTATCTCAAGACATGAGCGAGACCGCGCCCTGCACCGAGCCGGTCGTCCTGGTCGAGGACGTGCACACCTATTACGGCAAGAGCCACATCCTGCACGGCGTCACGCTGCACGTGCAGCCGGGCGAAGTGGTGGGCCTGCTTGGCCGCAACGGTGTCGGCAAGTCGACCACCCTCAAGACCATCATGGGCCTGGTGCAGCCGAGCCACGGCAGTGTGCTGCTTAACGGCAATGCCATCACCGGCTTGCCCGCGCACAAGCTTGCCCGCCTCGGCATCGGCTATGTGCCGGAGGACCGGCGCATCTTTCGCCTGCTCACGGTGATGGAGAACCTGCGCACCGGGCTCGACCGCAATGGCGTCACCGAAAAGCGGAAGGCGGCGCTGCTCGACAAGGTGTTCACCTACTTCCCCGTGCTCGCCGAGCGGCGCAACCAGGCCGGCGGCACGCTTTCGGGCGGCGAGCAGCAGATGTTGGCGATCGCGCGCGCCATGATGCTGGAGCCCAAGATCATCCTGCTCGACGAGCCGACTGAAGGGCTGATGCCGCGGATGGTGTCGCAAATCCGCCAGATCATCGACGTGCTGCATCGCGAGCGCGTCGCCATCCTTCTGGTCGAGCAGAACGTGCCGCTGACGCTCGAGGCGAGCGAGCGCGTCTACATCATGGAGAAGGGCCTCGTGCGCCACCATTGCGCGGCGTCCGAGATCAATGTCGACGATCCGGTCATCAAGCAGTATCTGGGGGTCTAGCGATGGAAGCGGTCGCACATTTCTTCCAGAGCATTCCGGTCGACTTGCTGATCATCCAGACGGTGAACGGCGTGGTCACCGGCATGATCCTGGCGCTGGTCGCCTCGGGTCTGACGCTCATCTTCGGCATCATGGACGTGGTCAACTTCGCGCATGGCGAATTGTTCATGCTCGGCGCCTATGTCGGCGTGCTGGTCTTGACCGTGACGGGGAGCTTCTGGATGGCGCTCGTGCTGTCCGCCTTGATCGTCGCGCTCCTCGGCGCGGCCATCCAGATCGTCACCTTGCGTCCGCTGCTCGGGCGCGATCCGCTCAACACGATTCTCGTCACCTTCGGCATATCGCTGATCCTGCAGAACTACGCATTGTGGCAATTCGGCCCGGTGGCGCGCAAGATCGGCGAGCCGATCACCAGTCACTTCGACCTGTTCTATCTCACCTATCCCTGGTACCGCATTCTGATCGCGGTATTGTCGGCGGCGATCATCGGCGGCTTCTGGCTGTTCCTCAAATACGGCAAATACGGCGTCTGGATCCGTGCCACCACGCAGGACCGCGTGATGGCGCAGGCCATGGGCATCCCGGTTCCGATGGTGCACACCGCGGTGTTCGCGATCGGCGCGGCGATGGCGGCGGCGAGCGGCGTGCTGTTTGCCCCGCTGGTCGGCGTCAACCACACCATGGGCCTCGACTGGGTGCTCAAGGCCTTCATCGTCGTGGTGATCGGCGGCATGGGCGATCTCGGTGGCTCGATCGCGGCGGCGATCTTCATCAGCCTGCTCGAAGCCTATGCGGCGATCTGGGTCGATCCCTCGCAAGCGGTGATCGTCTCCTTCGTGGTGCTGATCCTCACGCTCCTGTTCCGGCCGACCGGCCTCTTCGTTCCGACGCCCAAATGACAACCGCCCCGCTCAGCAAATCGATGTCGCTCAAAACGAAATTGAGCCACACCGCCGTTTTCTGGCTCGGCTTCTGCGTGGTCATGGCGCTGCTGATTGTCGCGCCGCTGGTGCTGCCCGAATATTGGCGGCGCTTCCTCACCGAAATCCTGATCTGGGGCCTGCTCGCGATGTCGTCCGACATCCTTATCGGCTATACCGGCATGGTCTCCTTTGGGCATTCGGCCTTCTTCGGACTCGGCATGTATGGCGCGGCGGCGGCGCTCCTGATCGTCAGCCCGCCCAATCTGTGGCTCGCCATTCTGTTCGGGCTCGGCGGGGCGGCGGGCGCTGCGCTGTTCGTTGCCTTTTTCTCCACGCGCCTGCGCGACATCTACTTCGCCATCACCACGCTGATCTTCTCGCAGATCTTCTATGTGATAATCTTCACGTGGACCCAGGTGACCGGCGGCGAGAACGGACTGATCTTCTCGCGCCCGCATTTCACGATCCCGTTCCTTTATGACACGCGTTTCTCGACCGCGACGCTGCACTGGTTCGTGCTGTCGGTGGTCGCCGGCTCCTATGTGCTGCTGCGCCGCATCATGCAGTCGCCTTTCGGCATGGTGCTGCAGTCGATCCGCGAGAACGAGGCGCGCACGCGGGCGATCGGCTATCCGGTCGAGCGCTACAAGATCGTGGCGGTGATGCTGTCCGGCCTGTTCGCTGGGCTTGCCGGCGTGCTCTATGCCGTGCAGAACCAGTTCGCCGCGGCGGAATTCGTATTCTTCACCACCTCGGGCGACACCGTCATCTTCAACGTCATGGGCGGTATCGGCACGCTGGTCGGCCCCATCGTCGGCGCCGGCTTCTTCCAACTCCTTCGCGAACTGCTGTCGCGCATTTTCGGCGATCAGTTCCCCTATCTCATCCCGCTCGGCGTGATCTTTATCGTCATGATTATCTTCCTGCCGCAGGGCCTGCTCGGCTTTGCCCGGCGCTGGCTCAATCGCTAGCGTCACCGTCCGGCCGCTAAAATGGTCGCGCAATGCTCGTTGTGAATTTATCGGCCCAGAGGGCCGGACAGTAGAATACCGGCTGAAGGAGCCGCACGCCTGGAATGGCAACGGTGCGCGCAAGTTCGACTGTATCGCGCTCGCCGCTGCCCGTATC